>CANDKL010000006.1 GCA_947385255.1 uncultured Roseburia sp.
ATGTGCAAAACAGAAAAAGAAGCTTATGAAAAATACTGGGACGACATCAGCCCGTTTATCAAATTCGGCTGCTTAAAGGACGAGAAGTTCTGCGACAAGATCAACGATTATATTCTGTTTAAGGATATCAATGATAAATATCTGACCCTGCCGGAGTGGTTAAAGCCGGTAGCAGAGCCGGAAAAATCCGAGGATGAGAAAGAGTCCGAAGCATCCGGGGAGGACAAAGAGTCCGAAGAGGAAACGCCGATTGTGGAAAACGCGGACGGAACACCGGCAGACGGATCGGACGAAGAAGAGCCGAAGGATGATCGGAGCATCATCTACTATGTAACCGACATCAACCAGCAGGGGCAGTATATTAAGATGTTCAAAGAGCAGGATATGAATGCGGTTATTTTGGACCACAATATCGACACCTCTTTCATTTCGCAGCTGGAGAGGCGGAATGAAACATATAAGTTTATGCGGATTGACGCAGATTTGACCGGAGCTTTGAAGGAAGAGGACGACGGGGAGGATTTAAAAGAGGCAACGGAAACGCTTTCAGAGGTATTCCATAAGGCCTTGAAGCAGGATAAGCTTACCGTCAAGGTTGAGAAGCTGAAGGATGCGAATATCTCGTCTGTCATCACGCTTTCAGAGGAAGGGCGCAGGATGCAGGATATGATGAAGATGTACTCAATGGGCGGCATGGGAATGGATTCGTTTGGAGCGGATCAGACGCTGACCTTGAATGCGAACCATGAGCTAGTGAAATATATTCTGGAACATAAGGATTCGGAGTATGTGGGAGATTTCTGCGAGCAGCTGTATGATCTGGCCATGCTGAGTAATCAGCCGCTGGAAACAGATGCTATGACCAGGTTTGTGGCGCGGAGCAATAAGATTATGATGTTGTTGGCGAAGTAGGAATTTGTAAGGGAGGGGGCGGGATAAAAGGGACGCCGGTGGGAGGGTGTGGGATGGGGGGAATGATTTTGGGACGGTGTTGTGGATTTAAGAACCTCTAAACAGTCCGGCAGCGGTGTTCTGAGCTGACGGAACCGCCTCTTAACGCGCCATCCATGGCGCTAAGAGGCTTTGGCGGACGTCCTGTCCGCCAATTCCTGTGTGTGTTTCGGACTGTTAAGAGGTTCTAAAATCCAAACCCAAGGCCCCAAAATCATTCCCCCATCCCGCACCCTCCCACCGGCTGGTTATCCCTGGCTTACAAATATAGAATGTGTTCGCCAAAACATGCAGGTGTAGAGAGAAATGGCTGATCTGCCAAAATCATTGAAAAATCAACGTAAATACTGAGAAAACCCACAGCATAAACCAATATAGATGCTGAGAAATCCCACAGCATAAACAGATGTAGATGCTGAGAAAACGTAGTCAGCCAGGGGGCAGGGTATGCAGACGGGGCCTTGTGACGGGCTCTTAGGGGTTCTTAGGTATCCCCTGGATATTTCAGCAATGCCCTGCCATGGATGGCGATATTATGGCGGTTGCGTCCGCACGGAAGCACCTCTGCGGGATACCTTAGAACCCCTTGACCCCGTCACACAGCCCCGTCTGCATACTTTGCCCCCTGGCTGACGTATGCTTTCTCACACATCCACATCCTCTATCTGACGTATGCTTTCTCACACATTTACATCCCCCTTATTTCTTTTAAGAAGCTTTCCGCTATCAGCAAATCCTCCGGCGTCGTTATCTTGATGTTCCGATAGCTCCCCTGAATCAGCTTAATCCCAGTAAATCCGGTACATTCCAACACCATTGCATCGTCTGTAATGACAATCCCCTCCGGCATTTTATTTAAAATCTTCTGATAGGCTTCTAAGATGAGTGGATAGGAAAAGGCCTGCGGCGTCTGAATCTGCCAGACGGTATCCCTTGCAGGGGTTTGAGCCGCAAACCCTTCTGCATCGGCTATTTTGATCGTGTCCTTGGCCGGCATTCCCGTGATGCAGGCCTGATGGAGCTTTACGGATTCTATGCAGCGTTTTAGGATGTCTTCGGTTACAAAGGGACGGGCGCCATCGTGAATCAAAACATAACGGCTTCCCGCGGAGGCTATCAGGCCGTTGTAGACAGAATGATAGCGTTCGGCTCCTCCGGGAACCACCTGCGTTACCTTTTGGAGCTTGTATTTTTGGATAATTTGCTGCCTGCAGTAGTCCGGCTCATTCGTGACCAAGATGATTTCGTCTGCGGCGCTCTTTTCAAAGGCCGAAAGCGCATAAAAGAGAATGGGACGGCCTGCCAGAAGCATATATTGCTTTTTGCAGGCTGCGCCCATTCTTTTTCCGCTTCCGCCGGCAAGTACGATGGCTGTTATTTTTTCGTTCTTCATAATCGCTCCCCCAGCTTTAGGTTGGGCACGGCATTCAGGTCAAGTCCGGCATAGCGTCCGGCCAGATGCTCGTAGTAGGCTGCTGCGCCGATCATGGCAGCGTTGTCGGTACACAGGATGGGAGACGGATGATAAAAGGCCGCGCCGTGACGGGTGCATACGGCTTCCATCGCATGGCGAAGAGCCGCGTTGGAGGCAACGCCGCCTGCAATCGCAAATTTTTTCATATTTGTCTGCTCTAAGGCTTTTTCTGCGTTGCCGATCAGTACGTCAATGACGGCCTGCTGGAAGGAGGCGGCTACGTCCTCCTGTACAATCTCGATCTCCTTCATCCGGCAGCTGTTCAAATAATTCAGTACGGCCGATTTCATGCCGCTGAAGCTGAAATTGTACCCGTCCCCTGCGACGTGCGCCCTGGGGAAAGGAATTGCATCTGGGTTGCCCTGGCGTGCCACCCTTTCGATTTTGGGGCCGCCGGGATAGCCCAGGCCAATGGCGCGCGCCACCTTGTCGAAGGCTTCGCCTGCAGCGTCGTCCATCGTCCTTCCTAAAATTTCGTATACGCCGTAATCCTGAACCTGTACCAGGTGCGTGTGCCCGCCGGATACAATGAGGCACAAAAACGGCGGCTCTAATTCTTTGTTTTCAATGTAATTGGCACAGATGTGCCCCTCGATATGGTGTACGCCCACCAGCGGAATCTTCCTGGCGTAGCTGATGGCCTTGGCTTCTGCTACGCCGACCAGAAGTGCGCCGACTAAGCCGGGACCATAGGTGACGCCGATAACGTCAATGTCATCAAACGTCATTTGCGCTTCCCTTAATGCCTCTTCAATCACCTGGTTGATTTTTTCTATATGCTTTCGGGATGCAAGCTCCGGCACGACGCCGCCGTAAATGGTATGCAGCGCAATCTGCGAGGAAATGATATTCGAACGGACGTCGCGCCCGTCTACCACTACGGCAGCCGCCGTTTCATCACAGGAGCTTTCAATTGCCAGGATACGAACCTCTTTTTGCTTACTCATTTTCCTGGGACTCTCCTTCATTCAGTTCAAACGCGAGGATTTTCCAATTCCCGTCTGTATCTTTACGCAGTACGTAATTCTGGAAGCTTTTGGCAAAGCCGTCGCCGCTGCGCACGAAATAGGAGCTTTCCACATATGCGCATTCCGCCCCCTCTATCGTTGCAAATTTTACATCGTTGCTGTCACAGACAGAGGCATTGTTGATCGTCTTTTTCTGCTCCCGGTAGCTTTCCACCTCGGTTCTGACCTGCTGGCTGTACTGTTCGGCCGGATTGTTGTCCGCCAGCTCCGGATCCATCAGAAGCCGCGCCTGGGCCGTGAGCTTTTCAAACTCATCATCCGTGTAGGCTTCGTTGAAATAGCAGCACAGGATGCGGTTGTAAAATTTAACAACCTCTCTGGGCGTGGCAGGATAGGACTTTCCCTCCAGCTCCTTTAAAATCACCTTCTGTACCTCCGATACCTCGCCATCCTCCGCTGTCTTTCGGTTCGAAACATAGTAATATGCCCCCACAACCAGACTGATGCAGAGAATTCCGATTATCACGTTCCTGATTCTTTTCATCGGCTATTCCTCCTCAAATTCCAATTCTACGGCACGCCCGTCATATCCTAAGCTTGCCGCGCCAAAAATCTCTCTTACCCTGGGCATATAGGATTCGGCACGCATTAACGACGGGCTGAAATGCGTCAGCCAGAGCTCCTTTACAGATGCATCCCTTGCAAGTCCGGCCGCCTCGTAAAAGGTCATGTGCCGATACTGCCTGGCCTTGGCCAGCTTTTCCTCCTCCGCATACATTCCCTCGCAGATAAACAAATCCGATCCCGCCGCTGCCTGTATGATTCCTTCTGTCGGCCGACTATCCGTACAGTAGGTCACCTTGATTCCCTTCCGCGGCTCCCCAAGCACCATATCCGGCGTATAGACAATGCCGTCCTCCTCAATGGTCTGGCCGTGCTGTAAGCGGTTCCAAAACCGCTGCGGGATGTTCTGCGCCCTGACCCGTTCCAAATCAAATTTCCCGATACGCGGAATCGAAAGGCTGTATCCATAGCAGGGAACATTGTGGTTCACACGGAACGCATGGATCCGATATCCGCAGAGGCTGATGTCCTCTGCGGCCTCCGTCAGCTCCCTGAAACGGATTTCAAAGGGCAGCTCCGGCGCAATGATACGCAGCGCGCTTACGACGCGCTCCAGCCCCTTCGGCCCTATCATCGTCAGCGGGCTGGTCCGCTCCGCATTTCCCATGGTCAAAAGATACCCCGGCAGGCCGCTGATGTGATCCGCATGGAAATGTGTAAAGCACATCACATCCACCGGCTTAAAGCTATATCCCCGCTCCTTCATTGCAACCTGGGTTCCTTCTCCGCAGTCAATCAAAAGGCTGCTGCCGTTAAATCTGGTAAGCAGCGACGTCAGCCGCCGATACGGCAGCGGCATCATTCCTGCGGTTCCCAGTAAACATACCTCTAACATATTTCCTCCTGTAATCCGTCTGTCCTGTCATCATCGCTCCGGAGCTTTTGTCCAATTCATCACATATGCGTCCTCGTCCGGCCGTATATAAAAATGCTTTCGGATTCCCTGCCGCCGAAAGCCGTGCTTCTCATACAAATGAATGGCAGCCTGATTGGATACGCGCACCTCCAGAAAAAAACGGCTCACGCCGTTTGCCTGCCCCTCCGCAAGCATCGCCTGCATCAGCCGGTCTGCAATCCCCTGACGCTGCGACTGCGGCCGAACGGCAATGTTCATAATTTCCCCTTCGTCCGCCGCCATATAAAGTCCGCAATAGCCCAGCACCGTATCCTCCTGCACTGCGGACAGAAAGCAGGCGCTGTCCAGAAAAAGCGCATCCTCAAACCCCTGCCGGCTCCAGGGCTGTGAAAACAGCTCTGCCGCAATCGCCGCAGCCTGATCCAAATCCGCCTCCGTCATGTTCCGAACCTTAAGCATGCTCTTTTTCCATCCTTTCCCGTTCCGCCTGGGAAAGCCGCAGATAATCCGGCCTGTGCTCCTCTGCCGTTACCGCTTTTCCTTCTATAAAATACTGTATGGCCAGAGCCGCAAGCGCGCCCGCCCTCTGCTTATTCACATGCGGCGGTGCAAACGTATAGGAAACACAGCACTGCTCTACAATAGCAGGCCGAAAGACTGCTGTTCCGTCCCCCAAAAACACAGCCGGCTCCCCGATATGATTGATATCGGCAAGGATCTCTCCGATATCAACCGCACACTGCGCCTTTATGACCTCCATCCTGTTTCCGCAGAAACGGTACAGCCCGGTATAGGTCTGGTTTCTTCTGGCATCCATCAGCGGGCATACGAGATCCCGGTGTCCGGCCAGATTATACGCAATCGCGTCTACCGTCGGGACCTGCACTACCGGCTTATCCAGCGCCATGGCAAGCCCCTTTACCGTAGCCGAACCAATCCGAAGCCCGGTAAACGAACCCGGCCCGCCTGCCACGGCAATTGCATCTAAGCTGCTCAAATCCAGCTCTATCATCTTCGCCAGCTCATCCAGCATGGGTAAAAGCGTCTGGGAATGCGTTTTTTTATAATTGACGGTAAATTCTCCCAGCAAATCCTCGTCACAGACGACGGCGACGCTTGCCACAAGGCCGGAGCTGTCAATTGCTAATAGCTTCATATAGATACCTCTGTAATTGTAATTTTCCGGTAATCAAATCCTTTTTCCAAATCCTTCTCTATGGTAATCTCCCTGTACCGCGGCGGCAGCAGCTCTGTAATAGAGCTGCCCCATTCGACCATAGAAAGCCCCTCGCCATAGAAATAGTCCTCATACCCAATCTCTTCCATCTCCTCCGGATCCCCGATCCGGTAAACGTCAAAATGATAAAACGGCAGCCGCCCGCCTTCGTATACCTGCACAATCGTAAAGGTCGGACTGCACACTGGCTCATCAATTCCAAGCCCCGCCGCAATTCCCTGGGTAAACACCGTTTTCCCGACCCCTAGCTCTCCGTTCAGGATACATACATCCCCCGGCTTTGCCGCTTCCCCAAAACGCCTGCCAAGCGCAAACGTCTCCTCGGAGGAGTTTGTCTCAAATATGTTCTTCATCATCTATTTCACCTTATACCTGTATTTGGGCAAATTCCCGCCTGCAATCTGTAAAAGCACACCACATTCTTTTTCAATCTGGCTTTTCGGAATGATAAAGGCATTCACCCGGTTGCTGTAAATCAGTATGTTATGCCGGGTGGAAACCATTTTATACACCTGATCCCATGGCAAATCCGCCGAAGCATCTCCCTGAGACGTATGGATCCCCTCCGAATCCACACGGTAATGCAGCGGACGGCTTAAGACCTTTGACGTTCTGATCTGCCGAACGGAACGCAGGTACAGCTGAACCGGCATATAAATAAGAAGCACAACGCCGAATACCGCATAAAGCACGGTATATGTCATTTCTACAGAACCGCGGGTCCAAACCGATACGAAGAAGCACAATGCCGCTATCACAATCGAAATAATCCCCTGCGATCCTGTGTACGCATGGTACATGCTGAAACGGTACATGTCGCTGCCGTTTAATGTGATGTCAAATTCTGTCTCCATGCCAACCTCCCAAATCGTGATATGAAAAAAGTATAGCATTGTTTGCGGCATTTCTCAAGAAAATTGTAAACGGATTATTTTTTACAATTCAAACACAATTCGACAAATTACTGACTTTTTCCGGTTATTCTCCACATATTTTCATTTTTGAAATGTCAACTCATTTTTTCAACCTTTTTGCAATATCCCAAACTTTATTGCAATCCACTAAAACAGATGTTCGTATTATTTTGAAATAATCCAGAATATGAACACCTCTTTTCTTCTCTTTTTTGTGGATAATGTGGATAACTTCGTGTATAACTCTATTTTTTCTATTTTTCGGCCTTTTCGACAGTGGATAACTTTCCACAATCTTCCACATGAAATGCAAGGCGATTTTGACAGATTTCGACGGCAAATTACAATTTGTGCATTTTTTACAAAAAAGCCTGCTCCTTTTCCCAACAAAAAATTGCAGGATAAAGCAAATATCCTTCATGTGCTGTTGTTTGCAATCATTAGACTTCCACTAAAAAAGGAACCCAAAACAGGATTCCTTTTTATGTAAGATTTAGAATATTCTGCGTACTGCGATAATCGGTTTATATCCTACAGAAGACGTCTTAATCCCCGTCGCCTCCGTGCTGGCATGTACAATTGCACCATTCCCTATGTAAATTGCAACGTGGCCGCTGTAGCATACAATATCACCCGGCTGCATGTCCGACGGGCTTACGCCGTACCCAACTCCGGTCAGTGCAGAGGAGGAATGCGGTAACCCGATACCAAAGGCTGCATAAACAGACATTACAAATCCGGAGCAATCCGCCCCGTTTGTCAGGCTTGTCCCACCCCAAACGTATGGATTCCCGATAAACTGGCAGGCATAGCTGGCAACTGCGCTTCCGTTTGAGCTGCCCGGCGCCGATACCCTGCCGGACCCGGAGGATTTGGAAGAACCGCTTCTCGACTTCGATGCGGCTGCACGCTCCGCGGCTTCAGCGGCTGCTTTCCGCTCCGCTTCCTCCTTGGCAAGACGCGCCTCCTCTTCTTCCTTGGACTCCGCCGTTACAAATTCAATGGACTTGCTTACATAATCATTTGATACATAACCCTCGCCCTCTTCTATGGAAACCTTGGTCCAGCCATCTTCTGACTCATCTGTAATGGTCAGATCCTCCTGATCCGGAACCATGCCTAAAACCTCGGACTCTGTCGTAGGATCCGTACGGACAAATAAGGTCTCTGTCTCTACGGTTGCTACACGCCGGCTCACCTTGCGGGCCAGCTCCTCATCGCCACATACCACAAATTCACTCTTTACATATCCAGTTACGTTACCTGAGGTAATTTTATACCAGTCACCCTCTGTCGCTTCTACTGTTGCAGCTGAATTATTATATAGCTTGCCGACTACATTGCCTTCCTCGCCTGCAGCGTCTCTGACATTTACATAGTTATCTACCTGTGCAATGGCAATGTCCGCATATTCGGACTTCTTCAAAGCGGCCTCTTCTGCTGCCGCCGAAACACAATCTGCTACCTTCTGGGAAATTCCTGCAGCTGTGCTTACGAACTTATCTCCGTCGTCTAATGCAATGGACGTAATAGCTACGGCCCCGGCTACCGGGATGTCGACATCTGCCAGTGCCTTCACCGGCGCGCTGCCGATCGTCATTGCTGCTGCCATACAGCATGCTGTCATGCGGAGCATTTTTCGATTTACATTCATGAAATATTATCCTCCAAAATCTGCATCTAGTTTTAAATATGTATGTTTTAATCTTATACTTTGTGTTACAAAAGTATTAAATTATTTACGTTGACATTATAGCAAATAGAATTTTTCGCGTCAAGTAATTTAATGGATGAATCTGAAAAAATTGTCAAATGGAGGGTTACATTTCATGCGGTGGGGAAAGGGGTTTTCCAAAAGCGACGCCCAGAGCAGAACTCCCCTTAAGTCTGCTATCGAATCACCCTCCCCCCAAATACCTACGACAAACCGGCGTCAGATGTCGACACTAGAACCGGACATGCGGCCAAATGCTGTCATTTTCTATAAATTCCGCATATTCAATATACTCTGATAAATATCCAAACGTCCAAAGCCTTCCCTTCTGTTTGGGTAAAGCTGATTATCCAATCTGCGCAATCCGTTTATAATCTGATTCCGCAGCTCTATAGAATTGATCCCCCTGTTATCCAGATAGGTAATGTTCCACTCCAACAGCAGCGCACTGGCGCCTGCTGCAATTGCAGTGGACGCACTGGTGCCGCTCATCCGATCGAGGCGGCCATACTGATTCACGGTCAACACATTCACTGCCGGCGCCGCGTAGTCCGGCTTGATCACGCCGTCTACCGTATATCCTCTGCCGGATTCTAAATAGATCCCGTCTGTTACCGAATCATACCCTCCGACTGCCATTGGAAATTTCGCATTGGAAGGCACCATCAGCGTCATATCCGGGTTGGAGCGTACAAAAAAAACCTCCTCCGCCAAAAAGGAGGAAATCGGCAGATACATATTATAGGTTCCGTCTGATATCCGATAGGGAAATACTTCGATGGTCCACAGCCCTCTCACCGGATTTTTGAAGTCCATATGGATTAACTGTTCCCGGTTCCGTTCCGACCCAAGCTGATAATTAATTAAAACGGTGGTATTTTCCAGTAAAAAACGCTGCCGCTGCTGCTGTCCGTTCCACACGGCAACCCTTGAGAGCACCTCCCCTGTCGGAGAAACAACCGAAACGGCAAACTGCTCGTAGGAATGCCCCCATAGCTCCACCATAAAGCCAGGCATATCCTCCGTAACATTCACCTCCACCTGTTCCGAAGTGCCTTCTGAAACCGTTCCGTAAAAATGATGCCTAGCGTTTGCCTCATCCCCAACCGCAATGCAGACGGCCCTGCGGTACATGGCCGCAATATCATCCAGATAGGATGTCAGCCTGCCGTCGCTGCCGCGATGCCCCTGATTGGTCCCAAGGCAGATACAGATCACCAGGGGCTCTCCCCGTTTATCCGCCAGTCTGTTCAGATAATCAATTGCCGTAAAGATATCGTTTTCCTGAAAAGCAACTGCACCGTCCGGAATATAATAAAAATCCCGCAGGTTTTGCTTTGCAGGCTTTAATTTTACAACTGCTATGTCTGCCTGGGGAGCTGCCCCGACAAATCCGTTTTCCACATCCTCGCTTCCTGCTCCAATTGCGGCAACCATCGTTCCATGGCCGATCTCATCCCTCTGCGGCACGTACTCCCTGGGATTTTCCTGCTGCAGCGCAGAATCTATTTCCTGCTTTGTATACTCTGTACCGTAAATAAAGCCCTGCGGCTGCGGCCCGCCTTTCGCGCTCTGATCCCATATCGCAACGATTCTGGTACTGCCGTCTGTATTGCGGAATGCCTGGTTTTCATATTGAATCCCGGTATCCAAAAATCCAATTAATATTCCCCTGCCGTTTAATTCCAGGTTGCGCTGCGACTGCACCCTGGTAATGCCGCTTACGTCCAGCGCATTCTGTTCTAATATCGTAAAGCACTTTGGAATATTCGCGTATTTGTACGTCCCCACGGATAATGGCGGAACCTCATCCCTGTTCAAAAAATAAACAATATAGCGGTTTGCAAGCTGCTGTGAGCAAAGGCCTTCCCCACTGATGAAATCGGTATTAATTGGGCTGATAATATCATAATAGTCATTGGAATATACTGCATTCTGGCAGTCCATGGCTTCTCCGTCCATCTGCTTTTTCTACCAGTATATGAAGGACGGCGGCAGATTATACTCTGCCGCCTGCAATTCCCCGCATCGTAATTACAGGGCCGCCATTTCCTTCAATGTACTCTTTTGTAATCGTCACCCTGCCGATGTTATCATCCTTGGGGATTTCATACATAATATCCAGCATATATTCCTCTAGGATTGCACGCAGGGCCCTGGCGCCTGCTTTCTTTTCCTTTGCCTTAGCGGCAATGGCAAAGAGCGCCCCTTCTTCAAATGCCAGCTCTACCTCATCCATTTCCAAAAGCTTCTGGTATTGCCGGACAATCGCATTTTTGGGTTCTGTCAGGACCCTGACCAGCATATCCTCCGTCAGCGCCTCTAACGAAAACAAAATCGGAAGCCTGCCCAGAAATTCCGGTATCATGCCATATTTACGCACATCCTCTACCAAAACCTGCATCAGGAGGTTTTCCTCACGGTCGTACTTGTCCTTCAAATCCGCCTTAAACCCGATCGAAGCCGCCTGATTCAGCCGCTCCTTGATAATTTCCTCCAGATCCGGAAACGCGCCGCCGCAGATAAACAGAATATTTCTCGTATTTACCGTAACCATAGGCACCATGGCATTTTTACTGCTGGCCCCTACCGGCACCTCTACCTCCGCGCCCTCCAAGAGCTTTAGCATGCCCTGCTGCACCGATTCTCCGCTGACGTCTCTCTGATTGGCATTTTTCTTCTTGGCAATCTTGTCAATCTCATCAATAAAAATAATGCCGTGCTCCGCCCGGTCCACATCATTGTCCGCTGCCGCAACCAGCTTGCTGACCACGCTTTCAATATCATCTCCGATATAACCGGCTTCCGTCAAAGACGTAGCGTCGGTAATCGCAAGCGGCACATCCAAAAGCCGCGCCAGCGTCCGGACCATATACGTCTTCCCCGAACCGGTTGGCCCAATCATAAGCATATTCGACTTCTCAATTTCCACGTCCGGATTCTGCTCCCTGTCCGAAGCAACGCGTTTATAATGGTTGTACACCGCTACAGCCATGACCTTCTTCGCATGCTCCTGCCCGATGATATATTCATCCAGGCTTGCCTTAATCTTATGCGGCGCAGGAATATTGTGAATGTCAAACACCGGCGCCGCCTTTTCTTCCTTCTTCTTTTTCTTAATCTTCTGCGGAAACGGAGAACACCCCTGCAGATCTGCCAGATTGATCATGCTGATATTCGGCATCCTGCTCATATCCATCCTGCCGCCCATAGAAAAATCAGAGGCGTTTAACGCATCAAACATCCTCTGCATGCAATCGTTGCAAATACTGAAATTCCCCTGTATCCGCGTCATCTTCCCCGCCACGCTCTCCGGCCTGCGGCAAAGGCAGCAGATTTCCTCATAATCCTCCTGTTTCGTATGCTCCTCCGACTCCTCTAAAGCATCCCGTTTGGACACATCATCCGCAGAATCCTTTTCTTCTGTTAAGTCTACCTCATAAAACTCCTGTCCAGACATCGCCATTCTCCTCATCATTCCTGTGTATCAAGTTTCTATCCAGTATAAAGCATCCTGTCATGAATCTCAATGGCATATCAAATTTTTCATAGTTCTTTTATACTTCTTGCTGTTTTATTTCCACACCCCTTTTTCCACATTCTGTCCACATTTTGTGGATAGCTCATCCCATCATTCCTCCAAAAGCCGAAAAACCCGCACATCTTCCCCATCCACCCATGTGGATAACCTGTTTGTAGATTGTTTATGAAGCCTGAAATTTCCAACAGCTATTTTGAAAGCAGCTCCCGCAATATTTCATTCACCATCCCGGGATTCGCCTTCCCTTTCATCAGCTTCATGGTCTGCCCCACCAAAAATCCAATCGCCTTCTCCTTTCCATTCCGATAATCCTCCACGGATTTCGGATTATTTTTGAGCACCTGCTCCACCGTACTCCGCAGCGCCCCTTCGTCATGAACGGTCTTTAGGCCTTTCTCCTCCACATACCGCTCCGGATCCACATCCTCCGCAAATACATGCTCAAATACCTCCTTCGCCACAGAGCTGTTTATTGTCCCTGCCTCTGTAAGCGCAATCAGCCCGGCCAGGTTTTCCGGAGAAAAACGGATCTCATCCGCGTCCATTTCCCGCTCCTTACACAAACGCATGGTTTCTCCCATCAGCCAGTTTGATACCTTCTTGGGCTTTCCGCAGATGGCCGCTGTCGCTTCAAATAAATCCGCCAGCCTCTTCGTTCCGGTCAAAATCTCCGCATCGTAAAGCGGCAGTCCATATTCGGCCTGATAACGCGCCATCTTTTCCGTACGAAATTCCGGCTCCTGCGCTTTGATTTTTGCAATCCAGGCGTCGTCGATCCGAAGCGGCGCCAGATCCGGATCCGGGAAATAGCGGTAATCCTTTGCATCCTCCTTCGAGCGCATCGCAAAGGAATACTCCTTTAGGTCATCCCAGCGCCTGGTTTCCTGCACGACTGTCCCGCCGGCTTCCATGATGTCAATCTGACGGTTTTTCTCATTTTCAATTGCCCTTGCAATCGCGCGGAAGGAATTCAGGTTTTTCATTTCCGTCCGTGTGCCAAGCTCCTTTGCGCCTGCCTCACGGACAGAGAGATTGACGTCGGCGCGCATGGAGCCCTCCTGCAGCTTGCAGTCGGACGCGCCCAGATACTGAATCATCAAACGCAGCTTTTCCAGATAAGCGATCACCTCTTCGGCGGAGCGCATATCCGGCTCGGATACGATTTCAATCAACGGTACGCCGGAGCGGTTGAAGTCTACAAAGGAGCAGCCCTCCCATTCGTCGTGGATGAGCTTTCCGGCATCCTCCTCCATGTGGATTTCGTGAATCCCGATGTCCTTCCTGCAGCCCTGCTCCGTCTCAATTTCAACCCTGCCGTTTCGACAAATAGGCAGATACAGCTGGGAAATCTGGTAGTTCTGCGGATTGTCCGGATAAAAGTAATTTTTCCGGTCAAATTTGCAGTTTTTTGTAATCTCACAGTTCGTTGCAAGTCCGACTGCGATAGCATATTCCACCACCTGACGGTTTAAAACCGGAAGCGCACCCGGCATTCCAGTGCAGACCGGACAGGTATGGGTGTTCGGCGCACCCCCGAATGCAGTGGAGCAGCCGCAGAAAATTTTTGTTTTGGTTGCCAGCTCTACGTGCACCTCCAGACCAATGACGGTTTCATATTGTTTGCCCACTATTGAACCCTCCTTTCTGATACATGCTCCCCGTTGGCCAGGGGACTGTGCCGATAAGCCCCGGTACGCTCAAAGGCGTATGCCGCACGGAGGATTTTTTTCTCCGCAAAGCAGTCCCCAATCAGCTGTAAGCCGATGGGAAGGCCGTTTTCGTCCGTCCCGCAGGGTACGGATATGCCCGGAAGGCCTGCCAGATTGACGGATATGGTATAAATGTCGCCCAAATACATTTTCATCGGATCGTCTAAGCTTTCTCCCAGCACCGGCGCAGTGGAGGGGGCGGCAGGCCCTAAAATGACGTCGTATTTTGCAAAGGCTTTGTCAAATTCCTGTTTCATCAATGCCTTGGTACGAAGCGCTTTCAGATAATAAGCATCGTAATAGCCGGCGCTTAGGACGAAGGAGCCCAGCATAATCCGGCGCTTCACCTCCGGGCCAAAGCCCTCGGAGCGGCTTTTTTTGTACAGGCTGTGCAGCCCCTCGTAGGCATCCGTGCGGTAGCCGTATTTAATGCCGTCAAAACGCGCCAGATTCGAGCTGGCTTCTGCGCAGGCAATGACATAATAGGCCGGAATGGCGTATTCAACTAAGCCCAGATCAAACTCCTCTACCACAGCGCCCTGCTCCTCTAAGATTTTTGCCGCTGCAAGAACGGCCTCCTTTACGGACGGGTCTAAGCCTGTTGTGAAATAGTCCCTGGGGATACCGATTTTCATGCCGGCTACATCCTCCTTAAGCGCGGATGTAAAATCCAGATCCTGCCGTTTGACCGAGGTAGAATCCTTTTTATCATAAGAAGCAATCGTCTCTAAAACAACGGCGCAGTCCGTCACATCCCTTGCAATCGGCCCAATCTGATCCAGGGAAGATCCGTAAGCGATTAATCCGTAACGGGAGACTGTGCCATACGTCGGCTTTAAGCCTACCACTCCGCAGAAGGAGCTGGGCTGGCGGATGGAACCACCGGTATCCGATCCCAGTGCGTACGGACATTCCTCTGCCGCTACCGCCGCACAGGAGCCGCCGGAGGATCCGCCCGGAACATGTCCGGTATTCCACGGGTTTTTCGTCGGGCCAAAGCAGGAGGTCTCTGTGGTGCTCCCCATGGCAAATTCATCCATGTTTGTTTTTCCTATGATGACGGCGCCCGCCCGCTCTAAATTTTTTATGGCTTCGGCCGTATAGGTCGGGATAAAATTCCAAAGTATTTTGGAGCTGCAGGTCGTAAGCAGTCCCTTCGTACAAAGATTGTCCTTTATGGCCACCGGAACGCCGGCCAGCGGGCCTGTAAGGCTGCCCTCATCTATCTGCCTTTGCACCTCCTCTGCCCGTTTTTTTACCCTTTCCTCCTCTATGGTTACAAATGCATGGATATGCGGCTCCTTTTGGCGGATAGAAGCGAGTACCACTTCCGCCGCTTCCGTTACCGCAACCTCCCTTGCCTGTATTTTTCTTCCTAATTCTACTGCTGTCAGGCTGGTAAGGCTCATGCGCTCTCACCTCCCGTCCGTCCGGTTTCTGCGGTTTCGTCCGCAATGGTACGCGGCACCCGGATGCCGCCGCCCGTCTGTTCCGGGGCGTTTGCCAGCGTATCCTTACTGCCGTCGCCGTTTGTGACCACATCCTCCCGGAACACGTTGTTTTCCGCAAATAGATGCGGCATCGGCTCCACAGCCGACGTATCCAGCTCATTTAATTTGTCTATATAATCCAGCATTTCGCCCATATCCTTTTTGGCACGCTCCTTTTCCTCCTCCGAGAGCGCAAGCTTTGCCAGAATCCCTACGTATTCGATTGTCGCATCTGAAATGATGTTTGCCATTGTATCCTCCTGTATTGTTTAATCCCGCACCTTAATATGCACTTCCCGAAGCTGCTGCTCTGTCACGGCGCCCGGCGCGCCGCACATCAGATCCTCCGCGCCCCCGTTCATCGGATAGGCAATGACCTCCCGGATATTTTCCTCTCCGCGCAGCAGCATAATCATCCGATCTACGCCGGGCGCCATGCCTGCATGCGGCGGCGCGCCGTACAGAAATGCATGGTATAACGCCCCAAATTTTGCTTTTAACGTATCCTCATCATAGCCTGCAATCGCAAACGCTTTTACCATAACCTGCAAGTCATGGTTTCGGACCGCGCCCGACGAAAGCTCAACGCCATTGCACACAATATCGTACTGGTAGGCCAGAACCTCCAGCGGATCCTTTGTTTCTAACGCCTCAAGGCCGCCCTGCGGCATGGAAAACGGGTTGTGGGTAAATCCGATTTTCTTTGTATCCGGATCCCGTTCAAACATCGGAAAATCGTTGACGTAGCAGAACCGGAATGCATTTTTTTCCATCAGTCCCAGCCTTTCGCCAAGCTCGGTGCGGATTTGCCCTGCATAATAAGCCGCCCGCTCCTTACTGTCCGCGATAAAGAAAATCGTATCGCCCGCCGAAAGCTCTGCAAGCGCAAGGAATTCCGCCTTCAAATCCTCCGGAATAAATTTATCAATCGGACCCTTATAGGAGCCGTCCTCCATGACCTCCAGATAGCCGAGCCCCGCCATTCCGATACCGGTTGCAAACTTCAACAGCTTTTCGTGGAAGCCGTTTGACATTTCCGCGTGAACGCGGATGGCGCGCACCGTCCGCTTTAAAAACGGCTGGAACGTACATTTCTGGAAAAACTCCGTCACATCTATAATGCGGAGCGGATTCCTAAGATCCGGCTTATCCGTTCCAAACGACAGCATCGCCTCCCTGTAGCTGATGACGGGAAACGGCGCTTTTGTCACTGCGGCGCCCTCCGGGGCGAACCGTTCAAATACCGCCGTCAAAACCTCCTCCCCGACTGCAAATACATCCTCCTGCGCAGCAAAGCTCATTTCAAAATCGAGCTGGTAAAATTCGCCCGGCGAACGGTCTGCCCTTGCATCCTCATCGCGGAAGCACGGCGCAATCTGAAAGTATTTGTCAAAGCCGGACACCATCAAAAGCTGCTTATACTGCTGCGGCGCCTGCGGCAGCGCATAAAACCGTCCCTTGTATTTGCGGGAGGGGACAATATAATCCCTGGCTCCCTCCGGCGAGGAGGCGCACAAAATCGGCGTCTGAATTTCTAAAAATCCCATTTCCGTCATTTTCTGCCGCAGGTATGCTATGACCTTCGATCGGAAAATAATATTGTCCTTTACCTTCTGGTTGCGCAAATCCAGGTAGCGGTATTTTAACCGCACGTCCTCCCGGACCTCCCTACTGGACTGGATTTCAAACGGAAGGCTTTTGTAAACCTCTCCTAAAATATCAATTTGCCGCGCCTCCACCTCAATGGTCCCGGTCGGAATTTTGGGGTTGTAGGTCTCCTCGTCGCGCTTTTCTACGATTCCCTGAATGGAAAGCGCCTGCTCCTTACGGATGCCCTTTAAAAGCTCCCCATTGCGGAGAACTACCTGCATAACGGCGTACATATCCCTCAAATCCAAAAAGGAAACTCCGCCGTGATCCCGAATATTTTCTACCCATCCGGCAATCCTCACCTGCCTGCCGATATCCGCCTCACCTATCTTGTCTAAGGTCACATCTCTGTAAACGTTACTCATAAAAATTCTCCTTTCCAAGGCATTCCGGGAAATTTATTCTGCATCAAAAAACGTCCCGGAATACGTAATGATTGTATTCCGGGACGAATCCTTTCAGTATCCGTGGTACCACCCGCATTGAAGCATGGCCAAAGCTGCTACCATCCTCCCACTCTATGTGCTTAACGCGCACCTACGTACCGGCCTACTGGGGAAAGGCTTCCCGTGTTCAACCGGTCTGCTCCGGAGTGTTCCCGCTGGCTTCTCTTCCAAACAACGCTCTCAGTCGGTGACGTTGTATTCCTGTCGGCGCCCAAAGCCAGGAGTCTCTTTCATCGCTTTGTTTTTATTTCGATAAAGTTATATCACATCTTTTTCTATTATGCAAGTTTTTTATTATGATCCTGCAAATTTATTCAGCTGCTACTCTTTGATTCTGTCAAGCTCTGTGAAATTAACTCCTGCTACTGTTAACAATGCTTTTAAAGAGATGTAATCTTTTTTTAAATTAGCATATGTTTTTGTAGCGTTTTCTTCTTTTGCAAGTGCCATATTTTCTTGGACTTTTGTAAAGTCCTCAATGGCTCTTTGTATTATTTCAAGACCATCTGGCATACAATCACCATCCTTTACCTGTGCCGTCTCTATGGTACTTCGATTATACCAGACGCACAGTGGAGGTGTAAAGCCTTTATTGAATTGCCAGGGTGCCATTACTGACATCAAGGTTCCTTTTATATATCAAGAACAAAAGCGCATTGACAATTTCAATAGATTTTCCACCCTATTTCTCCTCACACACCTGAAAAATATAAAACTTCAAGTAATAGCTCTCATCCGCTGCCCAGAGAATCGGATGATCCGGGGACTGCGTACGGTACTCCACCTGGCGCAGCCGCTTGTGCACATGCTGCGCTGCCTGCCGCAGCGTTCTTGTAAACAACTCATAATCCATAAAATGCGAGCAAGAACAGGTCGCAAGAAAGCCGCCCGGCTTCACCAGCTTCATAGCCCGCAGATTGATTTCCCGGTAGCCCTTGACTGCATTTTTCAGAGAATTCCTGGATTTGGCAAATGCCGGGGGATCCAAAATCACAACGTCAAATTTCTCCCCCTTCTGCTCCAAGGCAGGCAGAAGCTCAAATACATCCTCGCATAAAAACCGCACCGTACCCTCCAGCCCGTTCCGCCTGGCATTTTCCTCTGCCTGGCGTACTGCGGACAAAGACGCATCCACGCCCAGCACCTGTGCTGCCCCTGCAATCCCGGCATTTAAGGCAAAGGAGCCGGTGTGGGTAAAGCAGTCCAGTACAGACGCGCCCGGACAGAGCCTCTGAATCGCAAGACGGTTGTATTTCTGATCCAAAAAGAAGCCTGTCTTCTGCCCCTCCTTCACATCCACCAGATATTTTACGCCGTTTTCCGTAATCTCCACATTCGTATCAAACGCCTCACCGATAAAGCCCTTCGTGCGCTCCATCCCCTCACTCACACGCACCCTTGCGTCACTTCTCTCATAAACGCCGCGAATACAAATGCCGTCCTCCAAAAGAACCTCTTTGATCAGCTCAACAAGCATCTCCTTCCACCGATCGATCCCGAGCGCCAAAGACTGCACCACCAGCACATCCGAAAATTTATCTGCCACAAACCCCGGCAGAAAATCCGCCTCGCCGAAAATCAGACGGCAGCTTTTTGTATCCACCGTTCTTTTACGGTACTCCCAGGCATCCTGGATGCGGCTTTTCAGGAACTCCCGATCAATCCTCTTCCCGCTGCGCCTTGAAAGCATCCGTACGCGGATTTTCGAGTTCTGATTGATAAATCCCGTTCCCATCGGATACCCGTCAAAATCCTGTACCTCTACCAGATCCCCATTCTTAAACGCTCCGGTAACCGAAGCAATTTCATTATCAAAAATCCACATACCACCGGATTTTAAGGATCTGCCCTCTCCTTTTTTCAATACTGCAATTGCCATAACAACCACCTTTCCATAAAATCCTCTAACGTTCCGGCAAACTGCCCCGTCACAAAATCCTTCCGCCGAAAAAAGCAGTAAAAGCGCTACGCTTCCCACTCTCCCGCTTCTTTTTCATAATTCCCTGCCGCCTCCGTGTAAAACTGCGCCTGCCCTTGTTCCTGCGCTTCCTCTGCAAGCCGGCGGCAGCACTCCCCCAACGCCTCCAACGGCAGCCTTCCGCCCCGGCGGGCGTCAATCACCGCCTGCGTCCGGTATGCCGCCAGCTCAAACCACTGCATCGCCTCCGCATAATCCTCCCTATCCTTAAAATAGCTGCCCACCTCAAAGCACAGCTCGGAACAGACCGCATCCGGCAGCAGCTTAAACGCCATTGCAAAAAGTCGATCCGTTTCCCCCGCCAGACGGTACGCATGGCAGAGGACACAAATCGCTTCCCTTTGCATATCCATGGAAGCCTCCGCCTGCTTTAAGGTATCTGCAAAAATATCTGCCGCAGCCGCAAAATCATCTTCGCTTCCGCTGACAAACAGCTCCTTCGCATACATGGCATGCAGCTTTGCCGAAAGCCTTCCATCCCGCTCAAACACGCGGCGGAATAATTTAAAGTCGCGCCCGGCATGCAGGCTGCGCGGCAGATGCAAAATCTCAATATCACTGTCGTACACAACCGGATCCAGCCGGACGGTTTCATGCACCGCATCAATCCAGACAAACTCCCGCAGACGCTTATATAGCTTCGGCCGGTATTCTTTCTTAAAGTTCGCCGTCGTATTATACAGCTTTGGCGTCACATAAAGCATCTGCACAATCTCAATTTCCGGCAGCAATGCCTGCTTCAAATCTACAAACCGCTTGTGGTTAAAATAATCCACGACCTCGTCCGCATCCGCCGAATAAATATATTCCATCGTAGCCTTCGAAAACGCAAAGTTCCGTGCCGCCGCAAAATCATCCTGCCATTCAAAATCGTAAATTTGATCCGTAAACTCTGCCGCAGCCTCCTTGGTACCGTCTGTGGATCCGGTATCCACAATAATAATCTCATCCATCAAATCCGCAACAGACACCAGACATCTGTGCAGAATATCCGCTTCATTTTTTACAATCATACAAAGGCTAATCGTAGCCAAATGCGCCAGCCCCTTTCCTTTTCCCTGTTCTTTTTATTATTGTAACATACTTCTGCTTATTTTTCACGGATCAGCCCGTAAAAAAGATTATTTTTACCTTGACAAATCCCCTGATTTCATGTATGATTGTTTTTGCTGTAAGAAATGGGCCCAGTTAGCTCAGTTGGTAGAGCAGAGGACTGAAAATCCTCGTGTCTCTGGTTCGATTCCGGAACTGGGCATTTTTACCGCATGCGGGTGTAGTTCAATGGTAGAACACCAGCCTTCCAAGCTGGACACGTGGGTTCGATTCCCATCACCCGCTTTTTTTATACCCTGCAGAGGCGCAGGATACCCTTCCAGCAAAAAAGAGCGGCCGGATTTTCTCTTCCTGCCGCTCCTTTGATTTTTACCGCACAGCATTACTCCACCGCTGCAAACGCCTCTTCCAAATCCTGTATAATATCCGAAATGTGCTCCGTCCCAATCGACAGACGAATCGTATTCGGCCGAATGCCCTGCTCCTTCAATTCCTTCTCATTTAACTGTGAATGCGTCGTAGAAGCCGGATGGATTACCAGAGATTTTACATCCGCTACATTTGCCAGCAGCGAGAAAATTTCCAGATTGTCAATAAAATCCTTGGCCTTTCTGTCATCTCCCTTGATTTCAAAGGTAAAAATAGAACCGCCGCCATTCGGGAAATAGTGCTGATACAGCTCCTGCTGCCTTTTATCCCCAGAAACAGAAGGATGGTGCACGGCCTCCACCTGCGGATGGTTTTTCAAAAAATCCACGACCTTCAGCGCATTTTCCACATGACGCTCGACCCGAAGCGATAAGGTTTCAAGCCCCTGCAAAAGCAAAAACGCATGGAACGGTGAAATCGTCGCCCCCGTATCCCGCAGCAGAATCGCGCGGATTTTTGTCACAAAGGCCGCCGCGCCGACTGCCTTGGTAAAGCTGATGCCATGATAGCTTGGATTCGGCTCTGTCAACGACGGAAATCTGCCGCTTGCCTCCCAGTCAAATTTACCGCCGTCTACAATAACGCCGCCGATGGTTGTCCCATGGCCGCCGATAAATTTCGTTGCGGAATGCACGACGATATCCGCGCCGTATTCAATCGGACGCACCAGATACGGCGTTGCAAACGTATTGTCAACGACAAGCGGGATGCCGTGACGGTGCGCCGCCTTAGCCGCCCCTTCTATATCTGCGACATCGGAATTTGGATTCCCCAGGGTTTCAATAAATATCGCCTTGGTATTCTCCCGAATGGCCGCTTCTAAGGCTGCCGGATCCGGTTCCGTAAAGGTGGCTGTAATGCCGTATTCCGGCAGGGTATGGGCCAGAAGATTATACGTCCCGCCATAAATATTCTTTGCCGAAACAATATGATCTCCGTTCTGCGCCAGGTTCTGGAAGGAATAGGTAATCGCCGCCGCGCCCGATGCAACCGCCAGAGCCGCAGCACCGCCCTCTAACGCCGCGATTCTCTGTTCAAATACATCCTCCGTCGGATTGGTCAGCCTGCCGTAAATATTGCCTGCATCCGCAAGTCCAAACCGGGCTGCAGCATGATCCGAATTGCGGAATACATACGAAGAGGTCTGGTAAATCGGAACCGCCCTTGCATCTGTAACCGGATCCGGCTTCTCCTGGCCGACGTGCAGCTGCAGCGTTTCAAATTTAAAATTCCTGTCTTCTCTGCCTGTTTTTTTGCTCATATTGAATCCTCCTGTACTGCGGCATCTGTCTGAATGGTGAAGGAAAAGGCCGCGTTTTCATATCTTTCCTATAAATTTAGTATGATTTATATTTAAAATACAACTTCCTCACGCATTTGTCAATACCTGAATTTTTATTTCATCAGATGCCCCCGCACAAGCAGCCGGTGCGTATCCAACCCGGGCGGCGTGCAGGTGACCAGCGTACAGTAATCGGCGTGCTCTGTAATAGCCAGATCCTCTATTTCCGACGGAAGCACAACGGTTGTCTGGTCTACCTGGTAAACCGTGGTTTTTCCTAAGACATGTACGGTAAAGGTATCCCCCTCCTTAAGCTGATCCAGGTGGACAAACAAATCTGCGGTCGGCAGGCCGCGGTGGCCTGCGAGGACGGAATGCGTCCGGCCGCCGCCGACGGGGAAGGAGGAGCCTGCAATATGGCCGACGGCCTTTTGCAGGATCTCCTCCCCGGTTCCGTGATAAATCGGCTGGCTGACCTGGATGGAAGGAATCTGGATATAGCCTATCATCCCTGTTCCGGTAAAATCTAAGATATCCTCGTATGCGGCATAGTCATCCTCTGAGAGGATAAAATTGGTCCCTTCCTCAAGCGCATCGTTGTACTGTGCAGCTGCGTCGAGCAGCTCCTGCCGTCTTTGTGCCGGCAGGCTGCCGACAGCCTGATCATAAGCGGCGATGGCCCGCGATGCCTCTACGGTATTCCACCAGACCCGGATATGCGGGTATGACAGAATCAAAAGCCCGGGCAGCATCGCTGCCGCAAACAGAAGCACTAAGATTTTGCTGCGCTTTTTCTTTTGCACTGTCTGCGGAGCGGGTATAGCGGTCTGCATTTTTGTCATAAGCTGTTCCATAGGCTACCTGCCTTTCTGCACATGCCTGTGCTTTTGCTGCCGGAAGCCGAGCGTTATGGATAAAGCTATCATAAACAGCGCGGCAAGCATTCGGCTGCCTCTGCCGGCGCCTCCTGTTTCCGGAAGCTTATATACCGTTCTTTTATTAATGATATGGAATGTATTTCCGTCTGTCAGGCTGCTGTCGGCAGGCGCTCCGGCCTGATAGGAGCCGCCGTTTTGGACAGCCTGGAAAAACGAAATGCTTTCGCCCCTGACCTGTACCATCCAGGGGCCCGCCGGATCATATCCATGAGGGGCCGCTTCGGACAAAAGATAATTGCCGTCTGTTTTCGGCACGGTAAAGGATATGGTTCCGTCTGCATCGGTATAGGCCATCGTGCCGCGTTCTGTGATCCGGCCCGATGCATCCAGCTTATCTAAGGTAAACCCTACATATTCCAGCGGTTCGGACTGTTCATTTGTCTTGTAGACAGCAAACTCCAGCGGCCTTTCACGGATCCGGTTTTCAAACAGAGGCTGACTGTTGATTGTGATGGATGCACCATGGTGCAATGTTCCGCCGTTATAATCACTGTTATATTCCTTCGAAGCCTCCAGCGTCTGGCCGTCCTTTTTGATATTCATATCCTGAATATAAAGGTAGGTTATGCTGAGAGGATCTCCTACAACGGTCAGGCTGCTCTGTTGATATGTTACGGCCACTTCGGCTTCATAAACCGTGGAATCACATGTTATATCCGAATCAGCGGGAGGAACCTCCAGCAGATAATAGCGAAACACCCTTGGATTTTGCGCCGCAGCCTCCCCAAATACATCCTGGTACAGATATCTTACTAATAACTGCACATGATTGCCGGGGTCTGCGCTCGTGCTGGCATATGCAGTAACCCCTTCAGCAGAGCCGTTATAGGTTACGGTTCCGTCCCCCCTGCATTCCAACAGGGCCGAATCGGGCATACCGCTGATTTTTTCCTGATCAAGCAGGACAAATGTAAACTGCCCATGGTTGACAGGCACGTTTTCACCGGCTTCGTCTTTATAATCCTTCCGGAAATTGATCCGCAGGCTGTCGTCAAAAACCAGATTGTTCATATTTCCGAGCATCAGCAGGCCGTTGCACATAATACCGCCTCCATGCGTGCCGGAGGAATTGCCGGAAATTATGACCCTTGCCAGGCCTTCTGCCGTATTTTTTGCTTCTTCGGACGGACGGGCAGTCAGGCCAAGCATTTTACTGGAAACAATGGCTGTTGCCGTGTCCTGTTCCACGGGCTTATAGTCGCAGCTGCCTTCCCAGTTTGCCTCGCCCTGGCCCAGCATAAAGCGGCTGATCTGGCAGCCCAGTGCGGAAAACACGTCCTGAAAACGGTTTCCCTCCATAAAAACAGGATTATTATGGGCGTCGTGATCATCGTGTTTGGAGCTGCCGCTGCTGGAAAGGCCGGTGCCATATGCTGTATTGCCGTAAATGGCCGCACCGTGATTGACATTTACATCCGCGGAATTATCCTCAAAAATCCGCCCGGTTGAGCAGCCGCCCAGGCCGCCGCCAAACCCGTCTGCATGGTTTTCGGTAATCAGAGAATCCAGAATCCGCATGCTGGCGGATCCGTTGGTAATAAAGATACCTCCGCCGCCCCAGTCCTGTAAAACCATATTCCCCTCTTCATCGGTTACATAGCTGGATGTGCTGTTATTCGTAATATAAATTTTCCCTTTCCCCCACAAGGTCAAATACGGAAAAATGCGGCGTGTCAATAACGGCATTGCCTGTTTCATCTACGGTTGCCCCCATGTCCTCTACCGTATTTGTTTCCGTATTAACATGGAAGACTTGGTTGTTTTTGGCAAAAACCCCGGCCTGTGTACCTGACGGATCCGCTGTCTTCTGCCGGAAAAATACCTGAACCGGTATTTGCGGCTGGATTTCATGCCCGTCCTCTAAAATGACAAGATCAAACATTGCATGCTGCAGGCTGCCTGGAACAGTCTCCTTATCAGATGAGCCAAGGGTTATTTTTTCACCGCTTTTTTCATCCGTAATCTCAAATGGCAGGTCGCTTCTATCTGTTTTTTGGCCCGTTTTTTGACCCGCTTCTTTCTCTTCCTCTCCGGCATCCAAAGCTCCGTTCCCCTCTACCAGCCTCTGGGCTGTCTGGTACTCCGGCGACGATTCCTCCAGCTGTGTCACCTGCAGGGAAAGCGTACCGGTTACGTCCGGAAATGCGTTCTTAGAGGCTACCACGGTGATTACATAATTGCCGCTTTCTGCCGTCAGCGTAATATCCCCCAGGCCTTCGGGAACTGCAGCCTCTGTTTTTTCCGGCAGCTCAGTGCTGTCTGTAAGCGCTTCCTCTGTCGTCTGCCCGGTTTCTTCCACGGATTCCGTTTCAGACGGCAGCCCGGTTCCTTCCGCAGATTCCGTTTCAGACGGCAGCTCGGTTCCTTCCGGCAGACCCTCCGTATCCGTCTCTGCCGTTACAAAACAGCCTTCTCCGTGTATATGCTCCTCCAATTGCAGCAGTCCGCACACCCGCGCGCCATTTTCGTCATAGCATGCATCCGTGTGAGAATGCAGCTCCTCAAGGCCGCAGGAAAGGACGGTCTGCGTCTCATAGCACTCTTTTGTGTGTACATGCGGGGATGCTTCCTCTAACCGGGCACACCAAAACCTCCTGCTCCATATAACACTCCTCCGTGTGTACATGCGGGGGAATTTCGGCCAGTCGGCATACCAGCTCCCCCTGCTCCGAATAACAGCCCTCCCCATGTACATGGCATACATAATCTGCCATGCCGCAGGTTAAGCTTCCCTCCCCGTCATAGCACTCCGGCGTATGCGTATGTACCGCCAGAGTACAGTGGAGTGTCTGCCGGTTCTTTGTCATAGCGCGCCCATTGAGCTTTAGGGTCAGAACCGTGCCCAGACCAACGACGGCGGCAAGGCATATAAAAACGGCCAGCCATTGCCGGTGCCTCTTTTGCTCCTTCAAAAATTTTGCGGCCTGTGAAAAAAAATGAAATTTCATGGCGCCTCCTCCTTTCTTTTTTTACCGCATGAAATCCCCATTTCCCGTCTGATTTTTACCGCATATTATACATTATGCGGTTATTTTTTTTGTCTAAAGCAGCAATCCTAACCTGTCAATCTGCTGTTCCTGTTTCTCACTGCTTGTAAGCGTATAGATACGCGTCGTATTGATATTTGAATGTCCCAGCAGATCCGCTAAATGACAGATATCCCCTTCCAGCTGATAATAGGTCAGTGCAAACAAGTGCCGCAGGTTATGCGGGAATACCTTTTCTTTTTCCACGCCTGCCTCTTCACAAAGCAGCTTCATTTCGCGCAGGATATTGCTCCGATCCAACGGCCTGCCGTTTTTGCTGACAAAAATACTGCCGGAACGGATGTTTTTCTCCTGTACATAGCCCGCCAGCTCCCCGCAAAGCGCCTTCGGCAAAATGACAGTCCGGGATTTCCCTTTCAAAGACACCTGCGCCCGCCGCGTTTCTAAGGCTTCCACTGTAATAAACGGAAGCTCGCTGATACGGATCCCCGTCGCGCAAATCGCCTGCATGATCAGGCACAGCCGTACCCTTCCTTTCTTTTTTGCCGTCAATAAAAGCCGGATATATTCTTCCCTGGACAATTCCCGTTCTCTTGGCCGAAATGCCTCCCGCTGCACCTTAAACGTTTTAACCGCACATTCTTCACATCCTGCGGTACGCAAAAAACAGTTTATGGCCACCAGCATGGAATTCGCACTGGTGACAGAATAGTTCTTGACCAGCTCCTGCTTGTAAGCAATCACAGCGTCCTTTGTAATCGCATTTCCGTCTCCGATAAAACGGGCAAAGCCGCCTGCATCCCGCAAATATTTTTCAATCGTTGCCGCACTCTTTTCGCCGCCCTTAAGTACCTGTTCAAACTGCCGAATCATTACGGCCTGATCCATCTTTCGTTCCATTTGTAATTCCTCCTTCTTTCATTTGGTACTATTATCGTTCCTCTTCCTCAGCAGTTCATACATCTGGCAGAACGCAATTTCCAAACACGCTCTAAAACGCAAATAACCGGTTCCATCACCTCCTGCTTTCGTGATAGAACCGGTTATCTGTGTTCCGTTCTAAATTACATAGTTATCTCCCATTTCCTCCTGCCATATCATCAAATCCTCCAGCGTATACTTATCCACTACGCCGCGTATCGCCTGATCCAGCTCCTTCCAGATACGCAGTGTTACGCATTCTATCTGTCGGCTGCAGCCCTCCACACCGTCCTCCAAACAGGCAACCGGAACCAGGCTTCCCTCTACCTGACGCAGAATCATTCCGACCGTATATTCAGAAGGGGCCTTGATCAAACGATATCCGCCCTGCGGCCCGCGTATACTGCTTACCAGCCCGCCCCGAACCAAGGATGAAATAATCTGCTCCAGATACTTTACCGATATGGACTGCCGCTCTGCCGTATCCTTTAGCGGAACCGGATTCACCGAGCCGTTTATCGCTATATCCAGCATTAGACGCAGAGCATAACGTCCCTTTGTAGAAATTTTCAAATTATACCGCCTCCCATAAAATCATAGCTTCTCTCCTTTATCATACCCTCATTTACCTAGTGTGTCAATATGAATTATATACCTAAAACGGAACAGACGTAACAGTTCAGCCTGCGGCTTCACTGTTACAGACATCGGATCATGAAAACCTTCCCCAAAACCGCCAATTATGCTATGATAACCACAAAGCCGCACAAATACTAATTTCAACACCTCAGGAGAGGAGTCCTTTTATGAAAAACAACACCGCAAAATACATCATGGCGCTTGACGCCGGCACTACCAGCAGCCGCTGCATTCTCTTCAACAAACGGGGCGAAATCTGCAGCGCCGCACAAAAGGAATTCACACAATACTTTCCGAAGCCCGGCTGGGTTGAACACGATGCCGAAGAAATCTGGTCCACACAGTTAGCCGTTGCCCGGACCGCCATGGCCAATATCGGCGCCTGCGCGGCAGATATCGGCGCCATCGGCATCACGAACCAGCGTGAAACAGCCGTTGTCTGGGACAGGCATACCGGCGTGCCCGTTTATCACGCCATTGTCTGGCAATGCCGCAGAACGGCCGGATACTGCGACGCACTCAAAAAAAAGGGCCTGACCGATTCCTTCCGCCGGAAAACCGGACTGGTCATTGACGCCTATTTTTCGGCAACCAAAATCAAATGGATTCTCGATCATGTGGAGGGCGCCAGAAAACGGGCGCAAGACGGGGATCTGCTGTTCGGTACCGTAGAAACGTGGCTTATCTGGCGCCTGACGCAGGGCCGGGTACACGTTACCGACTATTCCAACGCCTCCCGAACGATGCTGTTTGATATCCGCACCCTGCAATGGGACGACGAAATTCTGGCAGAGCTTGGCATTCCAAAGGCCATGCTTCCTACGCCAAAGCCCTCCAGCATGATTTACGGTGAAACAAGCCCCGTCTTTTTCGGCGCTCCCATTCCAATCGGAGGCGCAGCCGGGGATCAGCAGGCCGCGCTGTTCGGACAGGCCTGCTTTGTACCGGGCGAAGCCAAAAATACGTACGGGACCGGATGCTTTCTTTTGATGAATACGGGGAAAAAGCCGGTTTTTTCCGAAAACGGACTGGTGACTACCATTGCCTGGGGGCTTGACGGAACGGTAAGCTATGCCCTGGAGGGATCGGTTTTTATCGCCGGAGCCCTGATCCAGTGGCTGCGCGATGAAATGGGCCTTCTGGAAGCCTCCGCGGATTCGGAATACCTGGCGGAACAGGTGGACGATACGAACGGCTGTTATGTCGTACCGGCATTTACCGGGCTTGGCGCGCCATACTGGGATCCTTACGCAAGGGGAACCATTGTGGGGCTGACCCGCGGCGTGAACCGATACCATATCATCCGTGCTGCATTGGAATCTGTCGCCTTTCAGGTCCACGATGTGCTACATGCCATGGAATCGGATTTTGGCGTTCCCCTTTCCGCTTTAAAGGCGGACGGCGGCGCAAGCGCCAATAATCTATTGATGCAGATGCAGGCAGATCTCATAGACGCCCCCGTCAACCGCCCGGTCTGCGTGGAAACAACCGCTATGGGAGCGGCCTATCTGGCGGGGCTCGCCGTCGGCTACTGGAAGGATACGGCAGAAATCGCCGCCAACTGGACCTCCGACCGTATTTTTACGCCGCAGCTTGCACGTAAGGAACGGCTGGATAAAATAGAAATGTGGAAAAAAGCCGTCCGATGTGCATTCGGATGGGCCAAGCCGGACAGACCGTAAAAAAGACGTATCCCTACGGCTTTATTCCGCTGTGGATCGCCTGCGCCGGACAGGCCGCTTTGCACTGTCCGCAGCGGATACATTCCGGATGATTCGCATTTTTTACCGGATCCACCTGCATCT
>CANDKL010000007.1 GCA_947385255.1 uncultured Roseburia sp.
ACGTTTTATCAAAGAGAGATCATTGCAAAGGAATCGGAACCGAATATCGGACGGATGGTAGTATTTGTGGAGGATGCCGCGCAGCTGGAGTCGGTGAAGGAACAGCTTCTTGGGTTTGAGGCAATTGACTGGGACAATTATGAGATCGGCGTGTATGACGAGGATTATCAGGCGGTGGCGGCTCCGCTGCTTGTGATGACGAAGCTGTCGCATATCATGATTGCGGTGCTGTCAGCCGGAACCCTGATCATCCTTTCTCTGGTGCTTTCCCTGTGGATCCGCGGCCGCAGGCAGGAGATGGGCATTCTTGCCTCAATCGGGATGAAAAAGAGGAATATGCTGCTGCAGCTTCTGCTGGAAAGCGGCGGAACAGCGGCGCTGGCAGTTCTTGCGGCGGCGTGTCTGGCAGGGCCTGTGTCCGGGCAGATAGGGAATCGGCTGCAGGCCATAACGGAAGCCTCTTTTGGAAACGGCGCATATGAAGTGGATCTTGAGCAGGGGACGCAGGAACTGCTCGTTCGTATGCAGCCGGTGAAGGGAACCGCCGTATCCTATGACGTTACGCCAAAGCAGATGGGTATGGCCGGCCTGCTTTTGGTGGGAACGGCGGTTCTTTCCACGTTGATTTCATTTGGGCAGATACGAAGGGCGAATCCGCGCGAAATTTTGGGGAGAAAAGGGTAAGGAACTGTCCCGAAATAACTTACCGTATTTGTGACAGGATATTCGGATCCTTGATTTTGGTATCCTCTGCAAACAGCAAAATCTTAGACATGATTTCTGCCGTTTTCGGATCGTCGTCTACAAACGGCAGGAAAATCCTCCCCCTGTGCTGCGAGTGCACCGGAACGACAAACAGCATGGCGTTTCCCATCTGATGTACGACGCCGCTTCCTAAGTGAACCGTATATTCTCCCAGCGTCCCGCTTATGATGGCAAAATTTCCTTCCGTTTTTACATTGTTGATTCCGAACAAGGCCAGATTGCAATCGACAATGGCGCGCCGCATTTCAATCGTCGAATGGCTTGTTTCCGGATCGACACCGCCTGCGTGTGCGACGCTGACGGCCAGATCGACATCCCGCATAACCTCGCTGTAAACAATATCCGGAATTTCTTTCATTTTAAGCGGCTTTCCGGTCTTTCGGTCCAGAAATACCACCCATTCCAGCGTCGGCGCTTCTATGTCGCTCGGAGAAAACCAGTCCGCCATGGCATAAATGCGCGCCACAATATTTTCCTTATAATAGATTTTTTGCAGCCCGTCGTCGTAGTCGGCTACCCAGCGGTGTGTGCGCAGTACGCCGACGGTTTTCTGCGGCTGGATTTGGTTGCCGGAAAACATCCTGGATTCTTCTTGTTCCAGCTCTTCGGAGAGCTTCACGTATAATTCGCGGAAGACCTGCTTAAACGGCTGCTTGAGCTGCTTTTCGAACAGCAGCTTCTGGAAGCCGCTCCACTGCCCCGCGCAGTACAGATCATACGGATGTGCAATCAGCAGCTGTTCGGTTGATTTTACAGGCATAAGAGAGCCCGAAGCATCCAAAATACCGTCCTTTGTGAGGAAGCCCAAGCGGGGAAGCTGCCCGGCGGCACTGTCTGAGAAAGGCAGGTCCGCCTTTTTGTCCGCCGTGTGGGGATGCTCGTTTGGAAAACCGGACAGCAATGGGATATCCGCCTTAGGCAGCACAATTAACGGCTTTAGCATCGGAGCGACCACCGGATTTTCAAACAGATCCCAAAGCTCCCAGGCCTCAAACGGCGTGCGGTCCTCCATCGCCTGCTCGAACATCTGCTTGGTCCGGCTGTACTGCTCCTTTAACGCCTTGTTGGTTTCCTGGATTTTTACAACCTGTTCGTTCTTTTTTAATTTGGCGGGAACCGATTTTAACGCCTTGCCGTTTTTGCGGCATTTGAGCGTGCTCCTTCCGTTTTCGTCTACGAGAATCTGAAGCTCTACGCCGTCAGATCCGTCAATTTCCTGCCAGGTAAAGAAGGAGGAGGCTTGTTCGGCCAGCCGGCTTTCCATGCGAAGAACCAGACGCGTCACATCGGTGAAGCCTGCGTTGACGCTTAAATTGCGCAGGGCAAGGTCTACCGCACGGCCCTCGCTGGCGCGGCGCTGCGCGCCGAACTGCCGGCTTTCTTTTTTGTATTTCTGGATAAACTGGTAACGGTCCAATAAATCCTTTTCCCGCTTCGCTTTTGCCTTAGGCAGCGGAAGAAGGCCAAGGCTCATCAGAAGATCCTTGTTGCGTTTGGCGGTAATTTCCGCTTTTAATTCCTCCTTGTCCTTCTTGCCGAGCGCGGCGTCGGCGTACTTTCTGGCTCTGCCGTGGGCGGTTCCGCCGGAGGAGTACTTGGCGGCGTCGTAAAGGAGCTTAAAGTTTTTTTCGCCGACCTTTTCATAGGCTTCGAAGAACCAGTTTAAATCAAATGCGCCGTCGTGCAGCTCCTCCGGGGAAAGGGGCGTATATCTGGCAATCACGGAGGTGATATGGTCGTCAAAATGCTCGCTGGTGTGCGCCATAAAATAATAGCAGGCGCTGGCAAAGCCGGGAAGCTTAAAATATTCCTCCAGCAAAGGAATCCACTGCTCCGCGTACATGGCAAGCTCTGTCAGGCGTTTTTTGGTAATGTCCGTGCCCTTTAGCGCGGCTGCAAGCTCCCCAGCCGTTTCGTCCTCCTTCGGATGGCTGACCGAGAGCAGATGGCTTAAAACCTTCCGCTTATCCGAAGCGGAGGTGTAGTAGCTGTAGCCCCGCTGCAGCGGCTCCTTTCCGAGAGCGGTTAAAATCTGAATCATATAGTCAATACCGTAAATGACCTTGATATTGCCAATCGCACCGGAAAACGGCGTGGGCTGCTCGCCGCGCTTGAGCTCGACCGCAAGGACCTTTGGCACAATTTCCCGGTAAAGCTCGTGTGCAAGCCGCATGGCAGGAAGCTCGTCTCCAATCTGGTCAAACCGGTATTTCCCGTCCGAAGGCGCAATGGCGTTCGGGCCGAAAAAGGAATTGAGCGTGCCGACGGCGGCATTTTTAGAGGTAACGGCTCCCTTTTGCTCGACGACGCTAATCGGCGCTAACAGGCTTCCAAGGCCAGAAAAGGTAAAGACGGCTTTATAAAGCAGATCCTTGTCCCAGAATCCTCGGACGTAGCACTGTACATAATCTGAAAGCGAAAGGTAGGTATCGTAGGTGTTCTGGTAAGGGCGGAGCTGTTCTCGTTTTCTCTGCTGTAAATAGTATTGCTGGAGGCGGAAGCGCAGCGTAAACGCAGTGGCCCAATCCCGTTCCAAAGCACAGGAGAGCCAGAAGCGCATACTGTGGAAAATCGGGAGATCGGCGGCCCGTTCGGTATGCGTCTGGATTTCGCCGTTCCAGCGTTTTTCGCTGACGGAATAGAAGTCATTGGAGGAATCCAGCACAGACAGCAGGGCGGCGGTCCCGCACAGGCCGAAGCGCGCCTTAAGCGTATCCGGCACATACTCCGAAAACAGCGTGTCTAAAACCGTACGCGCCTGCGTGCCGTAGCGCAGCCCCTGGACGAGGTTTGTAAACGGCGGTTTTTTACGAAGCCCTTTGCCGAATACCTTTTTGTAAAGCGCCAGGTTCTGCTCATATGCACTTCGTCCCGAGCGGCAGTCCTGATAGAGCTTGATTTCCAAAAGCAGCTGCGGCGTTTTGATTTCTGCCTCGTAAAAGGATTCCCACAGCTCGCGGAACGGGTATCCGTCTAACGGCGTGGCGTCCGGGTCTTTACCGGTCCAGCGGCTGCGTTCCAGCCGATTCCCCAGTGTTTCGTCCGCATCCCATGCCGTTTTGTAGGTCCGTTCACGGTTCTCTTCGATCAGGCTGTTTAAGGCCTTTAAGACGCGGATGCATTCCGCTTCCCCACAGGTAAACAGCGAAGAGGCCTCTTTGCCGTCTGCATCTGCCGGAGGCAGAACCCATTCTCTGTTGACGTCGTAAAAGCCGTAGCCCGGTGTATTTAAAATCTCCTGCGCTTCGCTGGAAGAGCCGGTCAGCTCCTGCAGCAGCACCTGCTCCCTGCCGGTTGCCCCGGTAAATTCTGCTAGATAGGGCCGGACAAGCGCAAAGCGGTCGGGGCCGTCCTTTTTCATCTGTAGGGCAAGGTCAAGCGCGCCCATATGGCATTCCTCGGATTTCATGGAAAGCAGCCTTCCGATGGATTCGGCGAGCTGTTCGGGCGGCTGTTTTTTTAACAGGGAAAGCGTTCCGGCACGTCCTTTTTTGTATTTTAAATTCTGCTCGATTTTCCGATAATCCTCTGCTGAAAGCGTCAGATCGTCCGCCAGCTTATAGGCGGCCCGACAGGTATATTCCTCCGGATTGTGCATCAGGTCAAACAGGATTTCGCGCCGAACCTGAGAGGCGGGACGGTAAAGAAGCACGCGTGCCGCAGACTCCCGGCCGGCGGTTCCGTACCGCTCTCCCTGCCCGATGAGGGGGATCTGCTTTGCCGCTTCGTCTAACAGGGAATCCTCCTGAAGCATCCAGGCAATCAAGCACATGCGTACCGTGAGATCCGACTGCGTGAGCGTGACCTCATGCCACGGGAAAATGCAGGGAGAAAGCACAAGCCCTTTTTTGGGAAGCTGCTTAGAGATGCTTTTTAAAATGTCATAAAACAGACGGGCTTCCTCTTTGCTTTCAAACAGCTCGGTCGGCTCCAGCTTTTTCGGCTCGCAAATGTCACAGTCGTGCAGCGAATAGTATGATCCGCTTTCCTTTTTCGCCAGGGACAAAAGGCGCATACCGGCCGAATCCATGAAGTTTTCCATAAAGCATGCGACAAGCTCCAAATCATCCGGAAAATCTCGAATGATCGCCTTAGAAACCTGCATTTTTAAGGACTCAGACTGCAGGGAGCGGGTAAAATAGGAAGCGGTCAGCTTCTGGTTTTTCGTGCCGTGCCTGACCAGCTCCTGTACGGCGTCCATCGCGTCTTCGGCCCGGTAAAAGCCAAGCGCCCAGAGCGCACAGCTGATGGCGACCGAGTCATTTGCCTCAAGCTGTTCCTTGCGGAAGGCCTCATTCCGCAGGCAGCCGCCCATCAGGCGCAGCAGCTTTTCGGAAATCCGGTCTACGCTGTTTTCGTTAAAAATGCCGATCCAGGTGCTGACGGCGCGTTTGACCGAGGAATAGCGGATGAGATCGTTTTCCTCAATGACAGAAAATAGGTGTAAAAAGGCCTCCGGCCGTCCGGCGTCCATCGTCTCGCATACGGCCTGCCTTGCGCCCTCCTGAAGCCTTGCTGCCAGCAGGAATTTGCCAAGCAGCTCATACAGCTCTGTCTTTTTGCACATCACAATGCCCCGGATCAGCTCGTGGCTGATCATGGCCGTATTGCCCTCGCCGAGCAGAATATCCTTTACGGCCTGTATGGTTTTTTCATTGCCGCGGTCAAGCTGCGCCGCCAGTATGCCTGCATAGGAAAAAAATTCGGTTCTGGCATGGTCATAAATCTCCGGATCGACATGGCCCGTCAAAATGTCCGAAAGCGGCGCGTGGTAAAATGCAAGCCTCGTATAGGCCCGAAACAGGCGGACGCCGGCTTCCGCAAACGGCGCGTAGCTGCCGGAACGGACGCTTCTGCGGAACCATCCGGCAGTCATCTGAAACCGGTTCATCTGATCTAGGGCATAGTAAAATTCCTCGTGGAAATCAGCCGGGATGCAGGCCTGGATCAGGGCCTGAAAGTTGTCCCGGAAGAGAGCGCTTAAGGTGGGATAGACGCCGTCCTCAAGCTGCTTCCTCATCCATTCGCAGGTGTCGCGCGGAATGGAGTAATAGTAAATGTCCGGGAGCAGGGCGGCTTCCCGCTTAGAAACCTGAGCTGCGTTTTGCTTGGTCTGTGCGATCCAGCTTTCGCTTAATTTTCTTCTGGTCTGGTAGGTAAATTCGGCCATAGGGTGTTGTCCCTCCTTTGTAAATATGATATATGGGATACTGTAATTTGTGTGCAGACGAGAGCCGGCTACCACCCGGACAGCATGGTCAGCCGGATAAAAGTGAACACCGTATTCTCGGTCCACGGAATGGCTTCCTCCAGCGTGGTAAGCTCCGTCTCGTCTGCAAAGACGCGGTAAATTCCGTCTTCAAAGCACAAAATGGCGTTTGCAATAGCGTCTGCCTCGCAAGCGTCCTCTCCGTTTCGCATTCCAAATGCGATCTTGCCGCGCGCCGCCTGATCGGCAATTTCCTCTTTGGTCAAGAAGGGAAGGATTTGTCCCTCGTCCTTTCTGGCGTTATAATCCCTGACGCCAAGTGTGACCAGCTCGGTCAAAAGCTCACGGACCGTTTCGGGCTTACGCTCTAAGACAAACAGTACAGGGGCAAGCTCCTTGGGGCGCTGCTTCCCCAGCTTTTTCATCCGCACATGAATTGTAAATGGCATAATGGCACCTCCTTTATTCATTCGAATTTCTTCCGAAAAATAATTTGCTTTTGTTTTTCGTATCAAACAGGCCATTGTACTGTAAAATCCGGTATCGCTCGATCCAGCCCTCCTCCTCAATTGCACCTCTTCCGTAATGCACATAGGTTCCGTTGACGGGCGAATAATAAGCCCGTGCATTCATCGCCGGCACATGCTCCATCAGCTCGGACAAAAACTGCTGGTACGGAGGAAGCGGGAGGCCTGCCCGCTGTAAAAGCATGGTAGACAGAAAATTCAGACTGGTGCGTTCGATCGTCTGGCTCTCGCTTTCGTAATTTGTCCAGATAAAAAAAGGTACGGTAAAAAAGGCCTCCAGCTCCGTAAGAGAAAGTCCGGACATACCCTTTCCGTTTAAGCGCTGGTAAAACGTGCTGTTTAAGCTGGGCTGATGATCGCCGAAAAAGCAGAGAACCACAGGCTCATCTACTCCGGCAAAGTAATTGACCAGCTCCTGAATGGCCAAATCGGACTGGTGCGCAAGGGAAAGGTACTGATTGACATCCGAAAAGCGGATGTTAATCCCGTAAACATCGTTTTGAAAATTTTCGTATTCGTCCAGATAGCCCCCGTGGTTCTGCATGGTAATGCCCATCAGAAACAGATTTTCCTGTCCCCTTCCGGCCTCATAGCGCTCAATGATCTGATCGTACATCGTCTTGTCGGATACATACTTGCGCATCAGGCCGCTCTGGTCAAAATCGTCCAGAAAATACATTTCATCGAATCCGAACCTGGGGTAAACCGTATCCCTGCTCCAGCCGGTGGCATAGTAGGGATGCATGGCCACGCAGGTATAGTCCTCTCTTTTTAAGGTATCCACAAGGGAATAGGCATTGTTTTCCTTTAGGTACTGCTGGTACGGCACGGATCCGGATGGGAGGTATGCCATGCTGTTTGCGGTCAGAAATTCCCATTCCGAGTTCGGGGTTTTCGCGCCGAATACAGAAGCGAGCACGTAGCCCTTTAAGGTATTTTCCTGAAGGGAATCGACAAACGGCGTTACCGGCTGATTGGTCTTTAAATCGCCCAATACGCTAAAATCTGCAAAGGACTCGTTCATAATGACAATGATGGCGGGCTTTTTGCTGTCTGCGGAAGCAGTTTGCCCGGGGTATTTTTGTTCTATGTAGGCGACGGCTTCCTTGGAATAGGTCGCAGGCTTCCGGACGAAGGAGTCCCGGATGCTGAGCGCGAAATTGAGTAGATAGCCGTTGCGGTAGGTGCCCTTCTGCTCCCAGGACTCCGTGACGGTATCTCCGGTTTCGCTTGCCACATACAGAACCGAAAGCGCAGTCAGCAGGATGCAGATCAGCCGCGCGGCGAAGGCCCTCTCACAGGTGAATTTTAATTTCCAGACGGCGGCAATCCAGACGGCGGAAAGCAGAATGGCATTGGCGGCCTGTGCATTTAAGGTAAACCGGTAGTTTGAAGCGACGCTCAGCCCGGTAAAGGCGGATTTCAAATCGCCGAAGGTCAGCTCATTGCCCCGGAATTCGTATACGAAATAGTTGATTCCGGCAAACAGCATCAAAAGCGTGTGCGAAATGACGCAGGAGAGGCCCGCGCGGTTGGTAATGGCCTGTATCACTAGGTAGATACACAGGCAGCAGAGGATGTTTAGAAAAAATTTCTCGTTGGAAATTTTATCGCGCAGATCCTCTACAAGTAAGAGATACTGCATCAGCCAGGCCGTCAGTACGCTGCCTGCGGCAAGGGCTGCAGCCGTAAAAAGCCAGTGGTATTTTTCGTGGAATTCGATTTCGATATTTTGCACCGCGAAATAAAGCGCACAGAAGAAAAGCATATTGAAAATAGAAATACCGCAGAGGGCGCGTGCAAGAACGGTGCAGGCGGCAAAAATCGCGGTCAGGATTAAATTTTTTCTGGTAATGTTTTTTTTGAGTCTCATAATCTGTCCTTTTCGTTTTCATTTGCATATGTTTGTGTTTCCAAAGGGATTATACCGCATTTTTTGGTGCAAAACAATCCGGTTTTTGCTTGAAATATGCTGGCTTCTATGCTAGAGTGGATTTGTTTGAAATCATCGTATGACATCAAAGGAGGTCACAAAAATGCCTGGCTTTACGACGCATTATCTGTTTGGCCAGCAGACATACCAGCGTCTGCGCACATCGAGGTTAAAGCAGAATGTACAAAAATACCACACGGTTTATGCCCTTGGGCTGCAGGGGCCGGATATCTTTTTTTACGATATTCTGTCGCTGATTTTATCGGATCAAAATCCCGGCTCCATTGCGCATACGGCGGATACGCACCGTTTTCTGAAAAATTTGCTGGAAAGCCCCAGGATTTTTCCGGACAAAAGAGAGCAGGAGATTGCGCAGGCGTATATTTTGGGATATATCGGGCATTATCTGCTGGACGTGGTCTGCCATCCGTATATTTATGCCATGACGCGTTATAATCAGAGGGAAAAGGGGTATATTGGGCGTCATATCCGATTGGAGACCGATTTGGATACGGCCCTGCTCTGGTTTTACCAGCGCCGTCATCCAAGTGAGTTTCATCAGAATGAGACGATTGACATTTCGAAGGAGCAAAGGCGGGTGGTTTCTTCTTTATTAAATTATGCATTTACCAGAACCTATTCCAGGCTGGGGCCGACCAGAAGAAGAATTGTACAGGCCATTCATGGGATGCAGGTGGGGACAAGGCTGCTTTATGATCCGACCGGACGTAAAAAAACGCTGGTTCGAAGAATTGAGAGGATTGTGCCCGGATATCCGATGCTTTCGTCGCTCATCGCCAATGATAAGGAGCTGTTTTATAAGGATCCCTGCAATACGAGGCATGCCGGATGGAGAAACCCGTGGGATGAGGAGATGGTATCTACGGAAAGCTTTTTTGATTTGTTTGAACGAGCGCAGGAGGAGTATCAGAGCATGCTGGATGAGGCGGCGGAGTTTTTGGCGGAGAAGCATACAGAGGAGGAGAAGCAGAGGGCAGTTTCAAAAGGGCTTTTCAGACTGGGAAACCGCTGCTATCACAGCGGGCTGTTGTCTGAGAATTATCGTAGGATGAGGTAATGTATGTATCAGCCCTTCGAACGATGGTGCAGCTTTTCCGTAATCTCATGCATCGTCTTTTTATCCAACGCATAATACCGCATCGAAACCAGCGAGCAAACCCATCCTAAAATGGGCACGCCGCAGTACAAAAACAGGGTTGTCCATTTTAATGCCGGTGTTGCTTCGTCTCCAATCTGGGGCAGTCTGTGGTTATATCCCATCACAAGCATCACAATTCCTACAAAGCCGGTTCCAAGCGCGGCAAACACTTTATCCACAAATGAGAACAGTGCGCCCATCAGCCCCGGTACAAATTTGCCGCTGCGGCAGCGTTCGTAGTCGGAGCAGTCTGCAATCATGGGCACAACCATGTTGTTTGTAATGGACTTGCATCCGTTTAACAGGACATAGGTTCCCACAAACCAAATCGTAATGCCGTTGATTTTTCCGGGAACGAGGCTTACCATGCGGACGTTGTCCTGTATCAGTACGAAGGCCATAACGGTTTGGAAAAAAATACCGAGCGTGGTAAAAAGGACAAGTGATTTTTTCTGACCCATTTTCTGTGCGACACGGATGCCGGCGCTGACGACGAACAGGGTGGGGACGGCGGTTACAACGCCGATAAGGCCGGAGATGCCGTAGTCGTCCATGAGGATACCGTAGAGCATGACGACAACCGTGGTATGGGAATAGACGGTGGCGGCAAATTTGTCGGTGCAGGCCGCGATAATCAGCATGCGGATAGGCTTGTTGCAGCGAAGGATTTCCCAGTAATCCCGGACGCGGATATTTTGGTGGGCGGGCTGTGCGGGGAGCCGATCCGGCTTGTCCTTGGCGGCGATTCCGGCCATGGCAAGCAGGGTGCAGATCAGGGAAAGCGTGTTGACCCAGAAGACATATTCCAAAAACAGCGTTTCGTTGGTGAAGCCGCCGTATTTGGGAACGAGATAATTGCCGACAAAGAGGGCGGTACCGCCGTATGCCGCCATGACGTATAGGGAATCAAAATAGGTGGATATAGGGCGCTGTCTGGGATTGTCGGTTAGAATGGACTGCCCGGATTTGGCTACGACGGTCTGAAAGGTGTAGCCGATGATAAAGAGCCCGTAAACAAGGATAAAATAGGGTGTGCGCAGATAGTGCGGAATTTTGTGCGTGGTATGGAACAAAAGTACGGTGCTTCCCGCCATAATCAGATTGCCGGAGAGCATAAAGGGGCGGAATTTTCCGAAGCGGCCCTTTGTTTTGTCCAAAAGAAAGCCCACGGCAGGATCGGTGACGGCGTCAAATATGTTTAATGCGGTCAAAAGGGCAGAAATTAAGACGATGCCGAAGCCTGCAATGGAATTGGCGTAATAGGATGTGTAACCCATCAATGCCAGATATAAATTTGTGGCAGCGTTATTCAGGGAAAAAAATCCGATCTGCCAGTAGGATGCATTGTTGTACCGTTCCTGTTCCATGGGGGAATCTCCTGTGGATGCTTACTTTTGTAAATACAGGCGCAGGGCGTGCATGCTTTCCTTTGCCTGATAATAGCCCTCCTCATAAAGTGCGATCAGCTTTTGGGGAGAGGATTCCGTGCGCCCGACGCCTAAGGTATCCTCTGGCGCCAGGACAAATATGCGGCCCTCCCGTTCTGCCTGATACAAATCTCGCAGGCAGCGGTTGTAGGACTGCGGCCGGTTTTTTAAGGATTTGATAAAAGCCGGATAATCGCGGTAGAGCTTTTTGGCCAGCCCGAAGGATTTTTCCTGTTTTTTGATATAATCCCGGGGACGGGTTAAAATAACGATGACCTTGTCGCAGCCCTTTTCAAACGCCCGGCGGAAGGGGACGGAATCCGCTACGCCGCCGTCCAGATAATAGCGTTTGCCGATTTTCACCGGCTGAAACAGAATCGGCAGCGAGCAGCTCGCCACAATGACGCTAAAATCTTTGTCGTCCCGCGGCACGGGAAGGTATTCCGCACGCCCGGTGTGGAGGTTGGTGACGACGGCCTCCACTTCTCCGGGATAGGATGTGAATGCTTCGTAGTCAAAGGGCAAAAGCCGGTTCGGGATTTCCCCAAATACAAAAGGAATATTGTAAAACGATTTCATATTCCGATCCAACAGGTATTTCACGCCCATATAGCGTTTGTCCGCCATATAGAGCTCCGTCAGCTTCCGGTTGCGTCCCTTTTGTCCCGAAAGGTAGGACACGCCGTAGGCAATGCCGGCGGAAACGCCCGCAAAATAATCCGGCATCAGTCCCTCCTCCAAAAAACAATCTGCTACGCCGCAGGAAAATAATGTTCTGCTCGCGCCGCCTTCCATAATGATTCCAAGCTTCATACTGTTCACTCCTATTTATTTCTGTAAGATGCCGTCTTCTGCGGGAACTAAAATCAGTTTGACGCCCTCTACGGCAACGACCCTTGCGAGTGCGCCCTCCTGCAGGATGACATTGTCCTCCTGCATCCGCGCCGTCCATTCGAGCCCGTTTAAAACGGCGGTTCCGGTATCGTTTCGGTTATTGACGCACTGGGTGATCCGGACGGTTTTGCCCACCGTATCCTCGTAATTGGTGCGGACCTTATGCGGATTGATATAGCGGACGGCAATCGGCCTTGTAAAAACTAAAAGGACTAAGGATACGGCAAAGAACAGGAGCGCCTGCACGAGGATTCCGGCGCCGAGCATTGCGGCAATCAGCGCCGCCAGTGCGCCGGCGGCAAACCAGATGGTGGTAAGGCCGACGGTGACGGCTTCTATGATCAGAAGGAGTATCATAATTCCAAGCCAGACCAATACTTCCATAATAGTTCCTCCTTGCTTTCGGAATTTTGGATTCTGTATTTATCTTAACAGGTTTTGGGATGGAATTCAACTCGTATGGCGTTTAAAATACATCGGTGTTCCGGAAGCTGGTAACCGTTCAGATAAGCCGCCCTGTTACGGAAGCTGTGCCAGTATAATTGCCGCAAACATGATGACGCATCCCAAAAGCTCCCGTCCGGTCAGTGCCTGGCCTAAAATGAGCCAGCCGGCCAGGGCGGAAACCACGGATTCCAGACTCATCAGAAGGGACGCTATAACGGGATTTAAGCCCTTTTGCCCGACGATCTGCAGGGTATACGCCACACCGGTAGACAATACGCCCGTATAAAGAACCGGGGCCCATGCCGAACAGATGGCGGAAAAGGACGGTGTTTCCAGACACAGCATAAGAACGGCAGAGAGGATCCCGCAGATGAAAAACTGGATGCAGGAGAGCTTTACGCCGTCGACCCGTTCGGAATAATGGTCCACCGTCATAATATGCAGCGCAAACACCACAGCGCACAAAAGCAGTAAAATATCTGCAAATTCCAGCGTCAGGCTGCCGGATTTCATGCAGAGCAGATACATTCCAATCACCGCGCAAAGCACGGCAAGCATCCGTTTTTTCCCCGGACGCTTTCCAATAAAAATTCCCATTACAGGCACAATGACAATATAAAGCGCCGTCAAAAAGCCGGACTTTCCGACACTGGTGCGAAGAATAGCAAGCTGCTGTAAATTGACGGCCGTAAAGATTAGGACGCCGCAGATCAGCCCGCTCTGAAGCAGTGTTTTTGTGTCCTCCTTTTGCCGATTGGCCCGGGCATTTTTTTGCTTTCCAAAAAACCAGATACAGGGAAGCAAGACGATGCTTCCGATAAAGGAACGGAGCGTACTAAAGGTAAACGGCTCAATATACGCCATTCCGACGCTTTGCGCTACAAACGCGCAGCCCCAGATGACCGCGGCAAGAAACAGCAGGATGGAATTGCGGATTTGTAATTTGCTCATGAAAGATTTCTCCTTTTCTTTTGCAGAGGGTCTGAAAGCTGGGATTATTTTTGAATTCGCCGGAAGGCGTTAAAATCCCGGGCGATTTCCTTAAAGCACCAGATGACAGAATCAAAGGCGCCTGCCTGATAAAAGTTAATCAGCAGCATGCCTACCGGAATGGCGATAATCATCCCGAGCACGCCGGAATACTGGTAGCCGACATACATAAAAAACAGCGTGGCAAACGTGTTCAGGCCGACCGACTGGCCAATGAGCTTGGGCTGGATGAGCTGATGTACCAAAAGAGCAATGACATATAAAATTAGCATCCCGACAGCAGTTCCGTAATTGCCGGAAAGAAGCTTGACAATGGCCCATGGCGTTAAAACCGTTCCTGTGCCGAAAACGGGCAGCATATCTAAAAAAGCAATTCCAAAGCCAATCAGCCATGCGTATTTCACCTTTAAAATCATCAGGCCAACCGTAATAATGACATAAATGACGCCCATGATTTTAAGCTGCGCCTGAAAATAGCCGCCGACTGCTTTTAAAATATGGCCGTACATTTGAACCGTCCTGTCTAAAAGCGCATCGGAAAAATGGGACGTTACTATTTTTTCTAATTTTTCCCGATCGGCAATAAAAAAATAGGTAGCCAGAAATCCCATGACGCTGTTGACCAAAAGGGACGGGAGGCTTTTGGCAAAGCCGCTGAGGGCTGTCAGGGGCAGGCTGTTTTCACCGGTCATCAGACTGCTTAAGGCTTCTGTAATGTTTTCGCTAAGGCGTCCGATATCCAGGCTTTGAAAAACGGGAATTCTGCGGAGTACCACCTGAAAACGGTCAATGGCGGAGGTGATTTCGGCGCCTGCGTTGGCGAGCATCGTCGGCAGATATTCGATGAATCCGCGCAGTCCGACGGTCACAGCCATACCCACGCCATAGCACAGAAATACAACTGCGGCAATGACGAACACGATAATCAGCATTGTACCGTATTTGCGCTTTATTTTCAATTTCTTTTCCAGAAAACGGACGAGGGGATTCGCAATCAGGGACAGAATGAAGCCGATTACAAACGGCATAAAAAAGACCAGGAGCCTTGGCAAAAGAAATACGATTGCGAGCAATACGGCGAGCGCCCATGCCAGGTTGCAGAAAATTTTCAGGTATTTTGTCGATAGTTTCATTGGCATCGCATCCTTTCTGATTTTTGAGATGTGGTTTATTATACTGCAAATGGGAGGGATACTCAAGGGGGAGTTGAGGCATCCCTCCACAAGGCCTATTCCTGATATCGGATGCGCTCTACCAGGGATTCTTTTTTTACATTTCTGCTCAGTACAAAGGCTAAAACGATCTGCAGAGCCAGGATTCCGGCGATCAGTACGCACAGCTCGAAAACGGGTACATGGTATTCGAACAGTCCGACAAAGCCTTCTTTTTTGCAGTAACAGAACGCGAGGTATCCGAGCAGATTGCCAAGAACGAGTGAAATGAAAAGCGTCCCTGCCGTAAACACCAGTCCCTCCAGCTGCAGCATCTGGTTGAGCTGCCGGCTGCTCATGCCGATGGCCTGCAGAATACCAAATTCCCGCTTCCTTGTCAGGATATTCGTCACCATGGTATTGGCCATATTCATAAACCCAATCAGGGATAAAATGATTAAAAAGGTATAGCATCCGTTTCGCATAAACGAAATGTAGTGGTTGATGAGGGAAAGCGTATCGGAATAGGAGGACATTTCGAGATGCTCCGCTGCGGCTACAAGCTGCTTAAGCTGTTCGCCTACAGCTTCTTCGCTTCTGCTGTCACAGTCTACAAAGACAATACCGGTCATGTCCTCTGTGATACCGAGCTTTTCGAAGGTGTCCTCTGTGATGGTGTAGGAGGCGTCGTTGGAGTGGCCGCAGCTTCCCAAAACTGGCGCCGAAAAGGGGAGCCTTCTGTCGCCGTCTAATAGTTCCCCGGAAAACGTATCCCCGATGCTGTATTCGCTGTCCATAAAATGATCCCACATATGGATGATGCCGTCCTGTGCAGCCGTATTCGGATAATCTACGGTACCGCGCTCGGCATTTCGCTCAAGCCAGGCGAAATCCTCCTTAGAGACGACGGCAATGGTGGCGTACTGGCTTTCTCCCGTATTCTTATTTGTTTCGTAAACGGGAATCTGCTTTCGGGTCCGTACCTCGGTGACGCCTTCGATGGATTTTAACTGACGGAGAAAGGCTTCATTCAGGGGATTTTGCTTCTGAACCTCGTTCAAGTTATTTTCGGGGTAGGCGGCGTCGTCTAAGCTGCAGTTGAGCTCTATGCGGAATCTGCCGTGTTCGATATCTTCTCTGGTCTGCCGGTCGGCGTCCATATTTCCGACGAGGTTGGCGACAATGACAAGGAGGACGCACGATAAGCCCATGGTGAGGATGGTCGTAACCGTTCTTTTTTTATGCAGAGCGAGATTGGACAGGGTAAGGGATAATATCGTAACGGATGTTTTTCCCTTTCTGGCCTGCTCCCGGCCCCCTGCCTCGTAGCGGATGGCTTCCACGGGAGAGGCCTTTGCCGCGAGCCGCAGCGGCTTTTGGATGGAGATTAGAACCGTGCCAAGGGACAGTGCCGCCACGCCAAAGGCAAGCGGCAGGGAAAATACCGGAGAGGTAACCCGGATAAAGGTGCGCAGCGTCACTTTTAAAAGTACGGTGCCAAGTGCAATGCCGGCCGGGATCGGGAGGACGGAAAGTAAAAGCCCCTCCTTTAGCACCAGCTGCCTTAGCTGTCGCCTGCCTGCGCCAAGCGCTCTTAAGCGTCCGTATTCCCGGATTTTCTGGATGACGGCCACATGGAAGATATTGTAAATGACCAGCGCGGAAACGATGACAAGGATCAGGATAATGCCGATTCCTGCGGCAAGCACCTCCGTATCCGGGTCCAGAGTCCATTTCAGGTAATTATGGTTGATGCTTACCTGAGACTCCTTAAGGCCGAGCTCTTCGGCAAGCGTCTGAATTTTCTGTTCCATCTGACTGGCCCGTAAGCCCTCGTCATTGACAACCTGAAAGCCGGCATAGGTATTCCGTTCGTTCGGATCCGGAAGGTTCGCGTCCAAAAATGTCTCCGATACATAAGCGGAATAACGCCTGGCCAGCCGGTTTGCTTCGGAGGAATACAAAAACCCGCTGATGGTAAAGTCCTTTTTCAGAATTTTTCCTTCGCCGCCGACGCGCAGCGCAAGCGTGACGGTATCGCCGATGTTTGGCTCCGGGCAGCCCTGCACCTGGAAAAATTCCCGTTGGGCAAGAATTTCATTTTCCGCCCGGGGATACTGTCCGGATTCGACAGTAAAATGCGACAGCTTACGCATGACGGAATCCGTGCAGTAATAGCTTAGGTGATAGCCCTTTAAGCTCCCCTCCGCGGCGTAGGTCTGCAGTCCGATATTGTAAAACTGGGCGTGCAGCTTTAAGGTTTTTATCTGCTCCGGGGTGATGCGGCTAAAAACGCCGTAATGCTCGCCGTAGTCCTCTGCGGCATGCGTCCGGTTGTTCTGGATTACGGCATTGCAGCCAAAGAGAATGACGGTGATGAGCGCCGTAGTCAGAAAAACGGCGATTCCGGTCAGAAGGGCCCGGCTTTTATCTGTTTTTATATTACCAAGCGCCAGCTTTGTCGTTGTTTTCATTTAAGACACCGCCTTTCCGCTGTCGTCGATGACACGGCCGTCCTCAATCAGCAGAATACGGTCTGCCATTTGCGCCAGCTCCTCGTCATGCGTGATCATCATTAAGGTCTGTCCGTATTTTTTGACCGACATTTTAAACAGGCTCATGACCTCTAAGCTGGTCTTGCTGTCTAAGTTCCCGGTCGGCTCGTCCGCTAAAATAATGTCCGGCTTAGCGGCCAGCGCCCGCGCAATGGCCGCCCGCTGCTGTTGTCCGCCGGAGAGGGTGTTGGGCATGCTGTTTCTTTTGTCCTTTAAGGAGAGAACGCGCAGGAGATCCTCGAGAAAGGGAATGTCTGCTTTGCGCCCGTCGAGCCCGAGAGGCAGCACAATGTTTTCCCATACGTTGATGGAGGTGATAAGGTTAAACGACTGGAACACAAAGCCGATTTTGCGCCGGCGGAATGCGGCAAGCTGCTCTTCCTTTAAGGAAAAAATATCTCTGCCGCCGATGATGACCCTGCCCGCAGTCGGGGAATCCAGTCCTCCGAGCAGGTGCAGAAGCGTAGATTTTCCGGAGCCGGACTTGCCCACAACGGCAATAAATTCGCCTTGCTCCACGGTGATGTTCGTATGATCTACGGCCTTTATCGTATTTTCGTTTTTGCCGTAGTATTTACATAGATTTTCTGTCTGTAAAATAGTCTGCATGCTTTTACCTCCTGTTTGCTTTGATAAAATTCCTTTCGGATATCCTTTCAGAACACTATAAGGGATGAATCTTTCAAATGGCTTTCAGGAGAAAAAAGAAAGCTTACAGATTTGTAAGGGTGATTATGCCTTTGGAAGCTGCAGTGAAAATATGCTGCCATGCTGCCCTCCCGTTTTGGAGCTCACAAAAATCGTCCCGTTCTGTTTTTCTACAATTTCCCTCGCCAGGTACAGGCCTACGCCGGAGCCTTCCAAATCGCGCACAGCCCTGCCGCGGTAAAACCGTTTGAAAATTTTATGCCGCTCGTCCTTTGGAATGCCGATGCCGTTGTCCTCGATGGAAATACGGATATAGTTTGTCAGCTCGTCCGCACGGATGATAATTTTCGAATGGCTGCCGCTGTATTTGACGGCGTTGTCCAGAAGGTTGACCAAGGCTTCTGCGGTCCATTTTTTATCATGTAAAACAGGAACCGTTTCCGAACAGGTATCCTCAGACATTTCAATAGAAATCTGTTTGTCAGCGGCTTTTTCATAGAGGCGGCTGACAGCGGAAAGGATCGTTTCTTTGATCGGGGAGGGCTTTGGGAGGATTTGGATGAGGCCTTTTTCCATACGGGAAACACCAATAAGCGATGCGGTCAGATTTTCTAAGCAGTCGAGCTGGTGCATGCAGGCCGCAAAAAATTCCTGCCGCTCGGTATCGGCCATGTCCTCGCAGGAAAGCAGCTCAATACTGGTTTTTAAGGCGGCGATAGGAGTTTTCAGCTGATGGGAAATGTCGGTCACTAAAACCTTGGTGCGCTCTTTTTCCTGCTGCATCTGCAGTCGGTCAGCCTGAATCTGCTTTTGCAGGGAAACCATTCGGTCTTGCAGCGTATCGTTTAGAGCTGGAACGGAAAAATCCAAATCCGCGGCTTCTGTCGTCTGAAAACGGCACAGCATATGCTCCAGAGAGGAAATCCGGGCGTTGTCCCGTTTCCGGTACAAAACGGAAAGCAGAAAAAGAAGGAACAGAATGGAGCCGTCAAAGAGAATGGAACCGGCAAGGATCCGGTTTTTGGCGGCAGCGTATTTTTGATCCCAGACGGTTTGTGTTTGTGCGGTGTAGCCGTTATCGGCCATACTGTCCGCGCCTGCCTGAAAAAAGGTCTCATCCGGAGATTCCTTGAGCCATTTTAAAAGGGCTTCTCCGGATTCGTCCCCGGCCGCGATGCCGGATATGAGGAGTTCCGTCTGGCTGTAGGAGTCCTTTAGCTCTTCTAACAGAAGCCTGTCTGCCCAAACGGTAAGCAGGACTGTAAGGGTGCCTGCCAGAAATAAATATCCGATTATGCCTGTTCTGTTTCGTAATCCCATACATACCCCATTCCGCGGATGTTTTTAATCATGCGCTTATCCGCAGTGTCGTTTATCTTTTCACGCAGGCGCCGTATGTTTACGGCAACCGTATTATCGTCTACAAAATTTCCGTCTGAATCAAATATTTGCTCCAAGATCTGTTTTTTGGATAAGATCTGTTTGGGATGGCTCAAAAAAAGCTGCAGCAGACGATATTCGTTCCGGGTTAGTTCTACGGGCTGCCCGTCTACCAGAAGCTGCAGCTCACCCGGGTAATACGTTAGCCTGCCGGAACGGATGACGGCGGATTCGGCCTGCCTGGGCCGGGAGCGGCTTTCGATGCGCTTGAAAACAGAATGGACCTTGGACATCAAAACAGCAAGGCTGAAGGGTTTGGTGATGTAGTCGTCCGCACCCGTTTCGTAGCCTATGACAATGTCCAGCTCCGTATCCATTGCCGTCAGGAACAGAAATTGTACATTGCTTTGCAGATCCTCGCGGATGTATTTGCAGAAATCCAGTCCGCTGCCGTCGGGGAGCAGGACGTCGCAGAGGATCAGGTGGATTGTTTGGGATAAAAACTGTCGGCGGGCATCGTGTATGGAGCCGCAGGCGATGACATGGTAGCCGTCCTTTTCCAGCTTGAACTGGATGCCGCGGCGCAGGGCCGCTTCGTCTTCTAATAACAGAATGGTTTTCATATAAGCGCTCCGTTTCGTGTGATGGAATGCGGGTGAATCCGGGTATTGGCAGTGGATGCCCTGATTGGGCTCTGTATAGTATCATAACACGGTGGGAAGGCTTTCGCAAATGGAAACTCTTTTGAATTTTTTTATATCAAAACTTGCAAAAAAAATAGATTTCCCCAAAAAAACACAAGAAATTTAAGAAATAAAGAAAAAAAGATTGCCAAATGATTCATTTCATACTAGAATAAACGTATTGAGCAATGTACAAAATAATATGGTAAAGGAGATTTGGGACATGAGCTACGTTGATGAGGTACTTAAGAGGGTAAAAGAGAAGAATGCGTCGGAGCCGGAGTTTTTACAGGCAGTGGAGGAGGTGTTGGATTCCCTGCGCCCGGTCATTGATGCGAACGAAGAAACCTACCGCAGGGAAGCGATTTTGGAGAGGCTTACCGAGCCGGACAGGCAGTTTAAATTCCGTGTACCGTGGGTGGACGACAAGGGCCAGGTACAGGTGAACACCGGCTACCGCATCCAGTTTAACAATTCCATTGGACCGTACAAGGGAGGCCTCCGTCTGCATCCTTCCGTAAATACGGGCATTATCAAATTTTTAGGCTTTGAGCAGATTTTCAAAAACTCTCTGACCGGACTCCCGATTGGCGGCGGCAAGGGCGGCGCTGACTTCGATCCGAAGGGCAAATCCGACAGGGAGGTTATGGCGTTCTGCCAGAGCTTTATGACAGAGCTCTGCAAGTACATCGGAGCGGACGTAGACGTTCCGGCTGGCGATATCGGCACAGGCGCAAGGGAAATCGGTTATATGTTCGGCCAGTATAAGAAGATTAAGAGCACCTACGAAGGCGTTCTGACCGGAAAAGGGTTAACCTACGGCGGTTCCCTGGCACGTACCGAAGCAACCGGCTACGGTCTGCTGTATATCACACAGGAGCTGATGAAATGCCACGGCGAATCCATGGAGGGCAAGACGGTTGTGATTTCCGGCGCAGGCAACGTTGCGATATATGCGACGCAGAAGGCGCAGCAGATGGGCGCAAAGGTCGTAACCTGCTCCGACTCTACCGGCTGGATTTACGATCCGGAAGGCATTGATGTAGAGCTGTTAAAGGAAGTAAAGGAAGTAAAACGGGCACGCTTAACGGAATATGCCGCGGCACGTAAGAGTGCGGAATATCACGAGGGACGCGGCGTGTGGTCTGTAAAATGCGACATTGCGCTCCCATGCGCAACACAGAACGAGCTTCTTTTGGACGACGCAAAGGCGTTGGTTGCAAACGGCTGCAAGGCAGTCTGCGAGGGTGCGAATATGCCGACGACGATTGACGCGACGAAGTATCTGCAGGAGAACGGCGTATGGTTTATCGGCGGTAAGGCTGCCAATGCAGGCGGCGTAGCTACCTCCGCGCTTGAGATGACGCAGAACAGCGAACGCTTAAGCTGGACCTTCGAGGAAGTAGATTCCAAGCTGCAGCAGATTATGGTGAATATTTACCACAATATCGACGACGCTGCAAAACGCTACGGACAGGAAGGGAACTATGTGATGGGAGCAAACATCGCAGGCTTTGAGAAGGTTGCAAATGCGATGATCGCACAGGGAGTCGTATAGGCTCCGGTTCCGGTAGTAACAGGATAAGGACAGGACGGTATCACGCCCCGCAGGCAAAGGCACTGCGGGGCGTGATTGTGTTTCCAATATTGACATACCTCTAAACGCTTGTTAGAATAAGGTCATATGCAAATGTTGCAGAAAATGAGGAGGAGACGGTATGTACCATTGTCGTATTCATTTATATTTAACAGGCCGTCCATGCAGGGCATTTGAGTTAATAAAGGAAATGGCCCCCATGGAGAATTTTACATATGAGTTTCTGGAAAGCGAGGAGCCGCAGAAGGCGCTGGTGGCCAGGGCGGACGTGATTTTGGCGAATCTGCAGGATATGGACAGAAAAGAATCGGTACAGATGCTGATTTCACAGAAGGGCAGCGAAGCCGAGCTCATCCTGCTGTCAGATAAGAACGCGTTTGCGGATTTACAGGAGAAGATTTCCGAAGTAAAGGATATCTGGACAATGCCGATGGCGGATGAGGAGATCCGCTTTCGGGTCCTGCGCTGGCAGCAGAGCTATAAAATGGGTCGGGATTACTGGCAGACGAGTCATTTTCTGACGGCAACGATTGACAATTCTCCGAATCTCGTCTGGTACAAGGACAAAAACGGCATCCATGAAAAGGTAAACCTAAGCTTTTGCAAAACCGTCAATAAAAAGAGGGAGCAGGTAGAGGGGCAGGGACATGCCTATATCTGGGATGTGGAATGCGACGATCCCGCCTGCATTGAGTCGGAACGCCAGGTGATGATGAACAAAAGGACCTATGTTTCCGAGGAAACCGTACAGACCGGCGAGGGTGTGCGTCTGCTGGAAACCTATAAATCCCCTCTTTACGATCTGGACGGAAGCGTCATGGGGACGGTGGGTATTGCCATTGACGTTACGAAGGAGCGTGCCTATAAGCAGGAGATTATAAAAAAGAGCCAGACGCTGGAGACGATATTTACGACCATGGACTGCGGTATTATGTGCCATTCTATGGACGGATCGCGTATTTTAAGCATCAACCAGGCCGCCCTTAGAATTTTAGGGTACGATTCGGTTGAGGAGCTGATGGCAGCTGGGTTCGACACGGTTGCGGATTCTGTGATGGAGGAGGATAAGGGGCCTCTGCGCCAGGCGATCCAGAGCCTGACGAAGGAAGGGGACAGCAGCAGCGTGGAATACCGCGTATGCCATGCCGACGGCAGCATCCTGCATATTATGGGCAATGTCAAGCTGATTCAGGAGGACGGAGAGCTTTTGTACCAGCGGTTTTTGCTGGACTGTACGCTTCAGAAGCTGCAGATGGAGAAAAACGAGCGGCACAACATGGAGATGATCCAGGCCCTGAGTATTGATTACAGCCTGGTCTGCTATTTTGATTTGAGTACGGGTGACGGAATACCGCTTCGGATTTCCGATCAGGCTGCAGATATGCTGGAGGGCTTTTCCTTCCGTGAGATTTCGCTGGAGGAGAGCATGGCGCATTATGTGCAGACGTTTGTTTATGAGGAGGATCGGGAGCTTCTGCAAAGGTTTTTTTCCTGCGAATCACTCAAAAGGGAGCTGGCGGAAAAGCCGGTCTGCTATACCAATTACCGCGTGGCGCGAAACGGTGAAATGAAATATTTCCAGATGAAGGCGGTGCGCGCGGGGGATTGGGAGGAAAGCAGCGGAATTGTCCTGGGGCTTCGCAGCGTCGATGAGGAAACGCGCAGGGAAATGGAGCAGAAAAGCATGCTGGAGGATGCGCTGCTGCAGGCGAACCGCGCCAACAAGGCCAAGAGCGTATTCCTTTCCAATATGTCGCACGACATCCGCACGCCGATGAATGCGATTGTCGGTTTTACGGCATTGGCGATTACCCATATTGACCGCAGGGAGCAGGTAGAGGAGTATTTGAAGAAAATTATGACGTCCGGCAATCATCTGCTCAGCCTGATCAATGACGTTTTGGATATGAGCCGCATTGAGAGCGGCAAGATGCACTTGGAGGAGAAGCCGTGCCGTCTGCCGGACATCCTGCACGGGCTGCGCAATATCGTACAGGCCGATATCCGTTCCAAGCAGATGGAGCTGTATATTGATACGGTGGATGTATTTGACGAGGAGATTTACTGCGATAAGCTGCGTTTGAACCAGGTGCTTTTGAATCTGCTCAGCAATTCCATCAAGTATACCGGCGCCGGCGGCATCATCAGTATGCGGATTACAGAAAAGCCGGGCGCGTCGGAGGGCTATGCCAATTATGAGTTTTACATCAAGGACAATGGGATTGGCATGAGCGAGGAATTTGTAGCGCATATTTTCGAGTCGTTTGAGCGGGAGAAAAATACGACGATCAGTGGCATCCAAGGCACAGGTCTTGGCATGGCCATTACGAAAAATATTGTGGATATGATGAACGGAACGATTGAGGTAAAGAGCAAGCAGGGAGTAGGAACCGAATTTATCGTCTGTCTTACCTTCCGCTTAAGTGATAAGATCCGAAAGCCCAAGGTCATCCCGGAGCTGAAAAACGGCAGGGCGCTTGTGGTGGACGATGATTTTAATACCTGCGACAGTGTATCCTATATGCTTGGACAGATTGGGATGCGCGCGGAATGGACGCTTTCCGGAAAGGAGGCTGTTTTACGTACCCGTCAGGCGGCCATGCGCAACGACAGCTACTGCGTCTATATCATAGACTGGCTGCTGCCAGATATGAACGGCGTTGAGGTGACCAGAAGGATCCGGAAGGAAATGGGAGAAGACGTGCCGGTGATTGTTCTGACGGCATACGACTGGTCGGATATTGAGGAGGAGGCAAAGGAGGCGGGCGTTACGGCATTCTGCAGCAAGCCCCTGTTTCTGTCGGAGCTCAGCAGCTGCCTGCATTCGATTGTAAATGCGGGAGAGGAAGAAGAGGAGGATACCGGCGGTTCCGTTGTCCGTATCCATACCGGGCGTATTCTGCTGGCAGAGGACAATGAGCTGAACCAGGAGATTGCCGCAGAGATTCTGGGCGATGCTGGGTTTTCCTTAGAGATCGCGGCAAACGGACAGGAGGCTGTGGATATGCTCAGGAAGTCGGAGCCGGGCTATTATCAGGTGGTACTGATGGACGTGCAGATGCCAGTGATGAACGGCTACGAGGCGGCACGGGAGATTCGAAGGCTGGAAAACCACAGCCTTGCGTCCATACCGATTCTGGCGATGACGGCCAACGCATTTGAGGAGGATAAGCAGGAGGCCCTGCGGTGCGGGATGAATGGTCATATCGCAAAGCCGATAGATATTGAAACACTGTTTCAGACATTACATGAGGTATTAAGCTGACAGAAGGGCCAGAATATCAGAAAGCGGCGGACAGGTTGTTTGGCCGCTTTCTTTTGGCTCCGGCAGACAGGAGGACTTATGATACAGGATATTTTGCCGCATCAATTTGATATTACATACCGTACGCTAAGGGTCTGTAAGGAGGATCCGGTGCTGGTTTACGGAGAGCAGGGGCTTTTGTGCAGAGCGGAGGGGGACGGCTTAGCATTCCCTTCTGCGGAGGAGTTGGAGGAGGCATATCCGGCCGTATTCAGGGAAGCCGTCTTTTTGTTTCGGATAGACAAGGAGCATTATTTTGGACTGCCGGGGGCAGAGCCGGGCCCATTCGGCGCTTTCCGCTATCTGTCAAAGCAGAGGCTTCGGAATGTACGGCCCATATGGCAGGCATTTGTGAGCATTACGGGTTTTCAGCTCGCAGAGTGGTATGTGCAGAACCGTTTTTGCGGGCAATGCGGCGCGAAAATGAAGCGGCACGATACAGAGCGCGCCATGCAGTGCACCTCATGCGGCAGAATCAGCTATCCGCAGATATGTCCCAGCGTGATTGTAGGCATTCTCCATGACGGGAAAATTCTGCTGACCAAATATGCGCCGTCCCACAGCCGTTTTCAAAACTACGCACTGGTGGCAGGCTATGTGGAGGTGGGTGAGAGCCTGGAGGATACCGTACGCCGTGAGGTTATGGAAGAGGTAGGCCTTCACGTAAAAAATATCCGCTATTACAAAAGCCAGCCCTGGTCCTTTTCGGGCGCCCTGCTGGCCGGTTTTTTCTGCGAGGCGGATGGGGACGCGCAGATTATGATGGACCGCGGGGAGTTGTCCGCGGCAGAGTGGTTTGAACGGGAAGCGCTGCCGAAGGAGCGCTCAGAGGCTGCTATCAGCTTAACAGGAGAGATGATCGAGGCATTCCGGGAGGGCCTGGCGTAACGGCTCGGACAAGCTGAACCGTTACAGCCTGGTGCTGTAAGCCGGAAAAAATAGGGACATTTGCTTGCAACTTTCCAGAAATGTGTTATTCTTAAAAAGGATGCCATTTATTTCGTTTTTATAAAAAGACAGGCTGGTGGTTATTATGAAAAAAATATGGGAATATATTTCAGTAAGGGCAGAAAAAGCACTATCCATCAAGCATGTGATGTCCCTGGCAATGATGATGCTGGGATTTTTCCATGTATGCCTGGTGGTCTTTTTTCTAGTTTTTCATATTTATCCGATGGTGGCGCTCGATTTGTTCAGCGTGGCGCTGTATTTGTTCTGCCTGGTGCAGATACAGAGAGATAAAAGTCTTTTGCTTCTGTTTAACCTCTCCTATCTGCAGATTGTGCTGCATTCGGTGATTGCGGCGCTGCTGCTGGGGACAGACAGCGGTTTTTCTTTATATATGATAGCGGTTATGCCCATTGGCTATTATGCCGCATTCAATTTTAACATGAGAAAGCAAGTCATCAATCCCATGTGCTATGTGATCATTTCCGGCGCGGCATTTTGCTTTTTGCGGGTGGCCAGCCGTTATATGGAGCCGTATTATTCCTATGGCAATAAAACGGTAGACGGCGCGATTTACATGGTGAATTATTTTGTGGCCGTCATTACCATTGTGACCTTTGTCAGCACTCTGCTCAATCAGATAAAAATATTGGAGAACCTGCGTGTCATGCAGAACAAGCAGTTGGAGAAGCTTTCCAAGACGGATGCTTTGACCGGGCTTGCAAACCGACGCAGCATAGAGGAGCGGTATGCGCAGTCGGAGGCACTGCGCGAGGCCTATTCGCTGGTAATCGGCGATATTGACGATTTTAAGGCGGTGAACGATACCTACGGGCACAACGTCGGCGATACCGTGCTTAAGGCCGTGGCGGAGGCATTTAAAAGCACCGTGCGCAGTGAGGATATTGTCTGCCGCTGGGGCGGAGAAGAGTTTTTGATTTTCCTGCCAAAGTGCTCGCGGGCAGATGCGGCGCATATTGCGCAGCGGATTTTAGAGAAGGTGCGCGTGACCGATATGCGGACGGCAGAGCAGGGGAACTTTCATATTACCATGACCTTAGGCGTTGCGGCGGCACAGGTGGGAATGGAATTTACGGAAGTGGTAAAATTAGCAGACGACAGGCTCTATCAGGGCAAACAAAACGGAAAGAATCGGGTAGTATAGATATGTACATAGAATCAGAATTGGTCAGCATTGCAAAACGGGAAAACAACCCGAAACGAAGCTATTTAGTCGTAAACCGGCTGCAGGGCAAGCATATTCCGGTAGAGCCGCAGCGTGCATTCGCACTGTTTGATGCGTTAGCGGATCAGGTGAAAAGCGCGTTCGGGCAGGAAGCGCTGCTTTTGGCCGGTTTTGCGGAAACGGCTACGGCTATTGGCGCCAGGCTGGCAGTCAGGCTTGGCGCCGCCTATATACAGACAACCAGAGAGCAGATACCGGGTGCAGAGTATCTGCTTTTTTTGGAGTCTCACAGCCATGCCGCCGAGCAGAGGCTGGTGAAAAACGGTTTGGAGGAAATCCTGTGCGGCGTAAGCCGGGTGGTATTTGTGGAGGATGAGGTAACGACGGGCAATACGATTTTACACATTGTTGATATCCTGGAAAAGGAGTATCCGGGCATGGTGAAATTTGCAGTCGCTTCCCTTTTAAACGGGAT
>CANDKL010000008.1 GCA_947385255.1 uncultured Roseburia sp.
CCGTTTCGACAGGCTGCGGCCGCAGAGGCACAGAGGATGCAAAGAATAACGATACAGACATGGCCAATACCGAAGGGACGGTTGATAACATAGGAACGGAAGCCGCATCCGGCACAGAAAACGGCAGCAGCCAGCTGCAGCTCGGCAGTGCCGTAGAAATTCCGGAGAGCTTTGACGGGCAGCTGGCGGAAACAGATGCGCATGAGTATCTGGAGCGTGTCATAGCGGCGTATTGCAATGTGCCGGAGGAGGAGTATGCAAATGTGCGTTATTATTATAACTACGTGGATTTAAACGGGGACAGTGAGAACGAGATTCTGGCGCTTGTTCTGGGAAAGAATGTGGAAGGAATTCAAGGAAATATTCTGCTCTGGCTGGATGACGAGGACTGGGGGGATGTAGAGGATGCAGATGCAGAGGATGTGGAGCAGGCGTTTAAGCAGGTCGGTTCGCCGATTTATATCAGTAACCATATGACCGGAGGATACCGGGATTTGATCATTCCGGAATATACCGATATTGTGGCGGGGACAGAAGGGTCCGGACTGGATACGGTCGGCGGAGGAAATGAAGCAGGGACGGACGCCGAGGTGACGGCGACGGGGGTAACCGGCGTGGATGTGACCAGTGAGGGCGTAGGCCTGGATGGAACAAACGCCGCAGCCGACAGCGCGGATGCATCCGGGACGGGAACTGCGGGGACAGCCTCCGGTGCGGCAGGAACCGATTCGGCAGCCGGAGGCTCGGATACAGTCGGAACCGATTCGGCAGCTGACGGCTCGGATGCAGTTGGAACGGACGCACAGGATGCGTCCAGTGAGCTGGGGATTCCCCTGATTCCGACAGAACAGCAGTACCGCCTGCTGGTCTGGAACGGAGAACGCTATCAGCGCCTGGAAGAGGGTACGGCATTGTTTACGCTGGAGGGGTACGAAGGAATTGCGATTTTGACGAATAATATCGAAAGTGATTATGTGAATGACAATTATCATTTTCTGGGAGAAGCTATGCGATAGCCGGACGAAAGTCCGTGGGATATGGATCCATACAAAGGAAAGGTGGGGTAGATATGCTGAAAAATTATGAATTCCGCAGATATCAGATGCCGCAGGAGGAGATTAAGGCGCTGGTAAAACAGAAGCGGGAGGAGCTTGCCGCACAGCAGCTGCTGTTAAAGGAGCATAAGCTTCCGGTGCTGGTTTTGATTGAAGGCTGGGGCGCTGCCGGGAAGGGGACGTTAATCGGGAATCTGATCAAAGAGCTGGATCCCAGGTTTTTTACCGTCATCAATATGGATGTGCCGGCGGAGAGGGAGAAGCGAAAGCCGTTTTTGTGGCGGTACATGGAGCAGATTCCGGAGGCAGGCAAGTTTGTATTCTTCGATTCCGGCTGGCTGGACGAGCTGGCGGAGGACGTGCTGGACGGGCGGGCAGACGAAGCGGTATTAGAGCAGCGGATGCAGCAGATCCGCACGCTGGAGCGCCAGCTGAAGGACAATGGCTATGTGGTGGTCAAGCTGTTTCTGCAGATCCCGAAGGAGGAGCAGAAGCAGAGGCAAAAAAAGCTTTCCGGGAAAAAGGATACGAGCTGGCGCGTGGCGGGCAAGGACCGCCGTCAGGTAAAGAATAGAGAAGCATATGAGCAGGTGTATGACCGGATTTTAGAGGCAACCAATACGGGATATGTGCCGTGGCATGTTGTGGACGCCGTGGATAAACGGCAGGCGCTTTTGCAGGTGCTTCATATTCTGACGAACCAGATCCATCAGGCGGTGGAAAACGAGAGAGTTTTGCCGGAGATTCTGCACAGGGATTATCCGCTGTTAAAAATGCCGCTGCTTTCTGATGTGCCGCTGAATCAGGAGATGACAAAGGAAGAATACAAGGTGCGGTTAAAGGCGCTTCAGAAGAAGCTGAAAAAGCTGCACAACCGCATTTACCGGCTGCGGATTCCGGTGGTAATTGCATACGAGGGCTGGGATGCCGCAGGCAAGGGCGGAAATATCAAAAGGCTGACAAGCGCGCTGGATCCGCGTGGGTTTGAGGTGCATCCGATTGCATCGCCGGAGCCGCATGAAAAGGCAAGGCATTATCTGTGGCGGTTTTACCACCGGCTTCCCAAGGACGGGCATATCGCAATTTTTGACCGGAGCTGGTACGGCAGGGTGATGGTAGAACGGATGGAGGGCTTTTGCTCGGAAAACGACTGGAAGCGCGCCTATAATGAAATCAATGAATTTGAAAAGGAGCTGTCGGACTGGGGCGCGATTGTGGTGAAATTCTGGGTGCATATTGATAAGGAAACGCAGCTTGCAAGGTTTACGGAACGGCAGAATACGCCGGGTAAGGAATGGAAGATTACCGAAGAGGACTGGCGCAACCGCGAGAAATGGGATGCGTATGAGGAGGCGGTTGACGAGATGATTGCCAGAACCTCGACGGAGAATGCACCCTGGTATATTGTGCAGTCGAACAACAAGTATTATGCGAGGATACAGGCAATTGAGATCCTGATTGCGGAAATTGAAAAGAGAGTATAGGATATCATTCTGAAAGGCGGGATTTGGCATGGATGATGCCGACCCGTTTCATGCAAATCCAGTAATTTTTTTCACGCACACTCCCCGCTTGCCGGATTTTGCCGTCGAGCGAGGAGCGGCTGCGTTTCCAGTCCGGGCGGAGCTGTCCGGCCGACAGGCGCCGGCGGGCTTCTTCCAAGGTCTTTGGGGAAGCTCCTTCGGCCCGCAGTCCGGAGAGCATTTCGTCTGCCGCCGCATCGTAAGGCGGATTGGAAAATTTATCTTCGTCAGACAGATAGGACAGACAGAACAGCCGGTTTTCGGCCAGGCAGACCAGATGCGCTCGCTTGTAGGAGCATGCAAAGTACTGTTCCGCCGTTTTGCTGTGTTTTTTGCGCCGGTCGCGTGCGATTGCCTTCAGCAGGGTGTAGCGTTCCTTCTGGCCCATATGCCGGATACCAGGATAAGCCGTAAGCAGGGTGTGATACAGCCATGACATCTGATCGGAAAGATAGGCGTATTCGTTTCGCTCCTCGGCCTCAAAGGAAAGGCAGATGTGAAAAATATTGTACGGGCATACAGTCTTAAACGCCGTGGCTTCTTCTATGCCGTAGCGGTAGATTTCCGGGCCCAGGGCCTTAGTCAGGCAGTTTTTCTCCGGACTGGACGGCAGTGTTGCGGAGAGCCCCAGTGAAAAGAAGCGTTCCTGAAACGGGCCGATGTGGGGGCAGATGCTTTCGTATTGCGAGGAACACGGCGTGGACGTGCGGGGCGACTTTCCGGTTTATGAGATGTTTCCGTACCGCGTGAAAATCGACGCGGAGAACCAGGAGATTTATCTGGACCGCAAAAAGGTGCCGTGTGTGCGGCCCAAAAGCTTTGTGGAAACCGTGCGTAAGGGTCAGGAAAAGCTGAATAAGGCGTCGTTTTCCGCGCTTACCTTTGCGGGCGAGCTTGCGGACGCGTATGATCTGGCAGTGCTGAAGCTGAAAAAGCAGCCGGAATCGGATGTGTATCTGACAAATCTCTATAAATTCCTGGCGCCGATGGGGCGGTTCCGGCGGGATTACGATCAGCAGAGCTTTGCGTTTGATCTGACCAGGCTTTATATGTCCGATCTGGAGGAAACCAGAAGCGGCAGGCGCTTCCAGTTTGGCCGAGCCGCAATAACAACAAGGCGTTCCGGATTCTGGATCGGGAGGGCAAGGAGCAGTTTCTTGTCACGATCCGGTTCTTTGCATAAGAGGTGGGCTTATGGATTCTACGTTTTGTGATGTGCCGGAATGGCAGCAGGAGGACGCCGTGCTCCCGGCGGGGCGGCTGACGTGCGGCATCCGTTTTCTGACGGATTTCTGGCAGGAAAAATATTTTCAGGAATATATTCGCTGCGGGGGCAGCAAAATGAAGTTTATTACCGGACGCAAGGGCAGCGGGAAGACGCATTTTCTGAGGCTTATGTCCGAGATTGCCGCAAGGGAGCATTATAAAACGGCCTGGTTTTCCGCAAAGCAGGTGTGGATGCACGACTTTAAGGAGATTTATATTGAGATTTTTCATCAGTGCGATATTGTGGGAAATCCGCACGCAGCTGCGGGCGCTGGGCTTTTATCCGATGCGCATTACCAAATACAATGCCCGCCATATGCTGCGCTCCCTGGCGGAGATCATCCGCATGGGCGGTTACAGCGGCCTGTTCGTCGCGATTGATGATCTGGAAATTTTAATCAGCCGTTCGAGCCTGGAGCCGGTGCATTATACCAAAATGAAGCGCGAGGATACCTACGAGAGCATCCGGCAGCTGATTGACGATATCGACAGCATGAAGCATATTATGTTTGCGTATGCGTTTGACAGAGAGCTGATTGAGAATGAAAACACAGGGCTGAAGTCTTATCAGGCGCTTTGGATGCGCATTCAGAATGAAATCTTGGGAGAGCGGTTTAATCGTTTTACCGATATGGCGGATCTGGATCGGCTGGCGGCGCAGGAATATACGGAGGATGTCATGGTAGCCATGTCCGAAAGCCTGGCCAGTCTGCGCAATCAAAGTCCGGCGCATCCGATTGACCGCGAGGCGGCAAAGAGGCTTTTGGAGCAGGCAAGGACGGGAGCGGTCGGCATCCCGCAGCTGATTCGGATTGCGATGCAGGAGGTGGATACGGATGTTTGATATGGAAGCAAGGCATGTGATCGAGGCGCTGCGCTCCGGGGTTCCGTCCCGGGCGGTGGGACAGTATTTTTCGGAGGCCAGGCCTAAGATTATGAAGGAAATCTCCGGGCGGCTCGATGCGGTATGCGAGCAGGGGACGTCAAACGGTATGGTGATCTGCGGAAAATACGGCGAAGGCAAAACGCACCTGTTAAATACGGTATTTAATCTGGCGCATTCCAACGATATGGCCGTATCCTATCTTTCCCTGAGCAAGGAAACGCCGATGGACAAGCTGTATCTGGTATACCAGAAGCTGATCCAGAATACGTATCTGCCAAAGCGGCAGCAGCCCGGTTTTCTGCACGAGCTGGAAAAAATATCCGCCGGAAGTCTGGTGGCCAATGACATGCTGTTGTACGCGGCAAAGCATCTGGAAACGGATAAGCTGTATTATCTGTTCCGCTCGTACTTAAATACCGAGGATTCCGACGAGAAGTTTCTGCTGCAGGCGGATTTGGAGGGCAATTTTATTACCAACGCTTCTCTGAAAAAGATTTACCGGAGGATTTTCGGGCAGCCGGTCAAGTACAATGTCAACTTTACCAAGACAAAGCACTGCTCCGATTATTTTGCGTTTATGAGCCGCCTGTTTACGCAGCTGGGCTGCCACGGGTGGGTCATTCTGAACGATGAAACGGAGCTGATGGGGCGGCTCGGAAAAAAGGCGAGGCTAAACGCCTACCGCAATATGGCGAAATTCCTCTTCCCGGATGAGAGTCTGGAGGCGGTGTTTTCCATGTTTGCGTTAAGCGCGTCCTATACGGAGGACGTGATTGAGGGCAAGCACGAGTATGAGAACCTGGCGGAGGTTTATCCGGAGCAGCAGGAGCCGATGAAGACGGTACTGGATCATCTGGTAAAGGCGCCGCAGCTTCTGCCGCTGACGAAAGGGGAAATCAACGAGGTTTTATATAAGATTCAGGATTTCTACGGCGGGGCCTACGGCTGGACGCCGGGCGTTTCGCTGGAGTCGCTTGTGCAGTCCACGCAGTCCGGCGGCTATCTGCTGCGCACAAAGATACGCGCCGCGATTGAGTTTCTGGATCAGCTGTATCAGTATGGCCGGGCGGGCGAAACGACGGTGAACGAGCTGGGCGAGGAAACATTTGAGGAGGAGGTTCCGGCGATTGCGGATGTGGAGTAAGAGGGAGCTTGCCGGGCCATGACAGCGTTTGAAAGGACTGCTGTACCGGAGATGGAAATCTTTGGTGCAGCAGTCTTTTCTTGTGTGAAGAAAATCCACTATATTGTAAAAAATATACCTGTTGTGTGCTTTTTTTTAATGATATAATTTGTTCATTGAAGCGTGGGATAAATGGCAGGGAGGGAATTGTATGAGAAAAAAAAGAATTATATCTGCCGCCGTCTGCTGCCTGTGCGCCGTCTGTCTGCTGTGCGGCTGTGCAAAGGACGGCGCCTGGGAAAAAAAAGCGGAGGACGGCATTACGCTGACTATGTTTTCCAATCTGCCGGATCGCCGGAACGGGCAGGGGCTGGTGGAGCAGATGATTATAGATGAATATATGAAACTGCATCCCGATATCACGATTGAGGTGGAAACGTTAAACGATGAGGATTACAAGACCAAATTTAAGGCATACGCAATTGAGGGAATGCCGGATATTGTCAGTGTCTGGGGACAGCCGTCCTTTATGCTGGACGGGATTTTCGCGGAGCTTTGTGAGGAGGATTACCAGGAGTATGGGTTTAATCCGGGCTCCCTGGACGGGTTTCGGGTGAATGGAAAATTATATGGCCTGCCAAGGAATACGGATGTTTTTGGATTTTTTTATAACCAGAAGCTGTTTAAAGAGCATGGGTGGAAGGCGCCTGAAACGTATGAGGAGCTTTTGGCGCTTGCACCCAAGATCCGGGAGGCAGGCTTTGCGCCGGTGGCGATGGATGGCGGAGACGGCTGGCCGGTGGCGGATTTTCTTTCCAATATCCTTTACCGAATCACCGGAGGGTATCAAAAGATGGTAAGCCGGGCGATTGCGGAGGCGGATTTTTCGGATCCGGCTTTTACGAGGAGCATAGAGCTTTTGCAAAGGGCAGTGGCGGCTGGCCTGTTTCAGGACGGCTATGATTCGCAGGATTACGGCATGGCTATGAATTTGTTTACCAGCGGGCAGGCCGCCATGTTTTATATGGGAAGCTGGGAGGCGGCCATGGCGCGCAATGAGGATATCCCGCAGGAGGTGCGCGACCATATCCGGGTATTTTTGATGCCCCAAATTCCGGGGGAAAGGGAAAACGTATCCGGCATTATGGCGTGGAACGGGGGCGGCTATGCGGTTTCAGCAGAGTCCCGAAACCGCGAAGAGGCAGTCGGGTTTCTGAATTTTATGTACCGCCCGGATAAGCTTTCCCGGTATGGCTGGGAAAACAGTATCGGTATGTCGGCGCAGGATCAGTCTGCTTATATTACCGGGAATGAAACGCAGCTGCAGCTGGAGTTTATTGAAATGTTAAATGCGGCGGACGGCGTTTCCGGAACACCGCTAAACGATGCCGGAAGCACGGCGTTTAAGGCGTGCATTGAAAGCCGGATCACCGGGGTGGCAAACGGGGTAACAGAGATTGCGGAGTTTTTAAAGGAGCTGGAAGCATCCTGCAGGTGACAGGGGGACAATATGGAACGTGTACGGCATTGGATACAGAATTTGAGTATCCGCAATAAAATTTTATACGGCAGCTATCTGATTATGATACCGGTTCTTCTGCTGCTTTGCCTTGCCATGACAGTCTTCCGTTATTCTGCGGCAAGAGAAAATTATACCAGGCAGCAGATGGGAAGCGCGGAGGGATTGGCCTCCTCGCTGGAAATTTTGTTTCGGGATGTCAATGATCTTTCTCTGACCATGGCGACGAATCCGGCCATTCTGGATATTTTACATTCAAATCAGCCGGATGAGCTGAATCAGGATTCAGAGCTTTGGGTGCATCGGACCTCGGTGCAGATGATAGAGGATATTGTGGCATTAAAGGGCTATGTGAAAACGATGTCTATTTATCCGGAAAACGGAGTAATCCCTTATCTGCGATGCATGGATTCGAGCGCATATATTTCGGATTTGTCCAGGCTAAGGATGTTCAGGGAGTACCGGGAAACAATGGAACGGCAGGGCAAGGGATTGTGGATTCGGTGCAGCCGGGGAAAGGGCCGCCTGTTTGAAGCAAACCGGGAGGATAAGCTGGTGCTTTGCAGAAGCGTATGGGATGTGGAAAAAAAGGAGCAGTTTGGGTTTTTGACCATTGGCGTTTCAGAACAGCAGATTCGAAAGCTATGTGAAAGTGCTGTTGGAGAAAAGGATGAGGGTGTGCTGCTGCTCAATGCAGCAGGGGAAACCATCGGCAGTTACGGCAAAGAGGCTGTGGGTATGACAGCGTATTGGAAGGAGCATACGCTTTCACAGCATGAGGCATGCCACGGGAGCTTTGACGGGACGGAGATTTATTTTTACGAAATACTCTCAGGGAGCTGTTATGTATGCAAGACGGCCAGGCAGCGGACATTATTCGATTTTTTCATGGAGATTGTGCCGCTGCCGGCGCTTTCGGCAATCGGGATTTTGTTCGGGCTGTTTCCGGTGCTGCTGTTTGTTTCCTCGCTGGTGAGCAAGCCGATGGGAGAGGTCTGCGACGCCATGATCCAGTTCCGCCAGGGGGATTTTGAAAAGCGGCTGAAGGTGGCTTCCAAAGATGAAATCGGCCAGGTGGCGGAAGGGTTTAACCAGATGGTTTCTCATATTAAGGAGCTGATTAACCGGCATTATATCATGGCGCTCAAGGAACGGGAGAGCGAGCTTGCCGCTTTACAGGCGCAGATCAATCCGCACTTTTTATATAATGCCCTGGACAGTATTTACTGGCAGGCAGTGAATGCGGAGGATGAGGAAACGGCAGAGAGCATTTACGGGCTGTCCCAGCTGTTTCGGCTGGTATTAAGCCAGGGCAATCAATTTGTGACTGTGGAAATGGAAGCGGAGCTGATTTGCCGGTATCTGGAGATCCAGAAAATCCGGTTTGTACGGCAGATGGAGTATGAAATTCAGATAGAACCGGAGATTTTACAGGAAAAGATCCCGAAGCTGGTTTTGCAGCCGTTTGTAGAAAATGCCGTTGTACATGGCATGGAGAAAAATGGGGAGGCCTGTACGGTTACCTTAACCGGGAAATGGACCGACCAGGGAAGCCTGTTTCAAATTGCAGACACGGGTATCGGCATGACACAGGAGCAGATGGATAAAATTTGGGAGAAGGATACGGATAAAGCGTTTTCCGGACAGCGGATTGGCGGCTATGCCATTAAAAATGTAAGAGAGCGTTTAAAGATGGTCTATGGCGGCGCCTGCCGGCTGGATATTGAAAGCGAAGCGGGGAAAGGGACGGTAGTGACGGTTTTGATCCCATTTGAGGGGGAGGAGGAGCATGGCAATGAAATTACTGATCGCAGAGGATGAGGATATCATCCGCAACAGCATGGAAAAATATATCCGCCTGCATACGGATCGTTTTTCGCAGATTTACAGCGCAAAAAACGGGGAAGAGGCATTGGAGCTTATTTTTAAGCATCGGCCGGAAATTTTGCTGTTGGATATGCAGATGCCGGTGAAAAGCGGAATTGTGGTGATGCAGGAACTCAAAAGAGTAGATATGATGCCGGAAACAATCATTTTGAGCGGCTTTGACGAATTTCGCTATGCCCAGCAGGCGCTTCGGTGCGGAGCAAGAGATTATCTGTTAAAGCCGGTCCGTTCGTCCGATATTTTAAAGCAGTTGATTCAGGCCGCAGATGACATCGAAGGGACGCGCGGCTTAAGGTGTGAGCAAACGATTTCATCCGGCGTGACGGAAAGGGCCAGAGATTATATGGAGGAGCATTACGGAGAAGAGCTGACGCTGCAGAAGGTAGCGGATGTCGTGGGGATTTCAGCAGGATATCTTTCCACGCAGTTTTCACAGAGCTTTGGCTGCGGATTTATTGATTACCTGAACCAAATACGGGTGGAGCACGCCTGTGCTTACTTAAAGCAGAATTATTTTAAAACCTATGAGATTGCTTATAAGGTGGGATACCGGGACGAAAAGTATTTCTCGCGGGTTTTTAAAAAGGTGACGGGGATGTCGCCGAGCGAATATAAGAACCGGCCGGAGGAGTGACGGAACGGGCCTGCGGGAAAGAGCGCTTTGCCGCAGGCCGAGCTGTTATTTTGAAGGCGGCTGCCGCCCGGACAAAACATGAAAAAAGTCCACCATTTTGAAAGAATGGGTTCTTTTTTCCATTTTTGGGGCTGTTATAATAAAAGCATCATAAAAAATACAGGAGGTTAAAGATGAAGCAAAAGGTTTTATCACTTTGCCTGTCGTTTACGATGCTTTTGACGGCAGTGGCGGGAACGGCGCCTGCGGCGGCATGGGCTGCAGAAATGCCAAAAACCGTCACGGTGAAGGGCAGCGCAATGGAGGGGAAGTATGATGCAAGCTCCGGTACGGATACCTATGGAGACGGAAAAACGGCGGAATACTTACAGATTACAGGCACACAGTGGGCAAATGGAGAATTTTCGGCATCATTTGCGGAGGCAGGCATCTATGAAATGAGCTTTCTGGCAGCCGTGAAAGCGGCGCCGAGCAATTTTCATATCGAGGTACGGCCGCAGGGCGCAGGAGGGGATGCGTTCCAGACATTTTTTGACGGCGCATTTTTTGACGTGACAGACGAAGGGGACAGCTACAATACGTATACCGAATTTGGAAATGGCCCTTCCGTGGAAATTCCGGTAAAAGGAGATTACGTATTTAAAATCGGTTCCTGGGCGGCGGGCGCGGATTTTAAGATCGCCGAGGCGCGGTTTGACGCCGTAAAAATTTTTGAAGAGTATGATCCGGGACGCGTTCATGAGGTAGCTGCGGACAGCGAAACGGAGCTTGTAATCGGGGATTTGAAAAACGGCGTTGCAAAGGATACGGTACGGGATTTTAAACTGAATGTGGCGGAAGCGGGGAATTATACGATTACCTATACGCTGGGGCAGAACAATTCCACGCTTGCTTCAGATTCTGAGGATGCGTTCCAGGTAACGGCAAATCCCGGAATGGAAACAGAGATGGTATATCCGGCAGTTACGATCACAAAGTATTACCAGACGCTGCCGGTGAAACAGACCATAGGCCTTGCTGAGGGGGAGCAGACGCTCCGGCTTAAAACGCTTGTGGACGGGTTTACCATTACAGGAATCGTATTAAATCCGCAGACGGTAAGTACGGTGGCAGGAACGTCGGGCGGCGATGTAATTCCGGCTGCGGCCTACAGCAATGCAAGGGGATTTCATGCAATCGAAGCAAACGGGAATATTGGTTATTCTGCAAATGGGCTGCAGGTCGATTATGCAGTCCAGGTAGAAAAATCGGGTGTTTATACGATTTCTTACGAGTATGTTTCGCAGAACAATGCGGCGCTGGTTACGCAGGTGGACGGAGCAGACGCGGCGGAAAGCGAAACAAACGCTTCTACAGCGTCGACCTGGTACAATGCGGATTATGCCGAAACGGATACGGACGGCGTTTCCTTCCGTCTGGAAAAAGGGCTTCATACGATAAGCGTCGTATGGAAGGCGGCAAATATCAATGTTATGTCCTTGAATTTGATCTGCACCGCGCCGGATCCGGAAGCATATACCTTTGAGGTGGAAGGCGAGCTGGGTCCTGACGGGGAAGGCGCGTGGGCCGTTTCTTCGGATAAGGAAACGGATATCAATGGAAACGAAGTCGGCTATATGCAGGTTTCTTCTTCCCAGTATGCAAACGGAAGATGGCTTGTGAATTTTCCGTATGCCGGTACCTATCAAATGCAGATGGTGATGGCTGTCCCGACTTTAACCGATCAGGTGCATCTGGAATGGGCGCCGGAGGGAGGCAGCTTTAATGTAGTAAACGGCAATATTCCGGTACAAAAGACCGAACCGAATGAATACCGCGTATTTGACGGGCCGGAGCTTACCGTAGAAGAGCCGGGCGTGTATGATTTAAAATTTGGCTCCTGGACAGCAAATGCGGACTGGAAGCTGGACAAATTTATTTTCACCTGTGACAGTCCGGTGGCGCCGCCGTCGCTTGATGAGCCTCTGGTAGTGGAAAAGGGCCAGACGCTGTCCCTGCGGGAAGCGCTGGCTGTGAATAAAAACGGAAGTCTGCGGAATAACCCGTCGGACGGCAATTATGTGGACTATGTCATTGAAGTAAAAGAGGACGGCGATTATACCCTGACTTATTCGCTCGGCGCAAACAGCGATGCCGTAGAGGATGCGTTCCAGGTACAGCTGGCGGAGTACAAAGAGGAAGTAACGAACGATGATTTTACGCAGAAGCTGACCCCGGTACAGATGACGCATTACTATAACGCCATCCAGGAGAGGCAGTCCATTCATTTGAACGCGGGCAAATTCGTGCTGAGGACAAAAGCGTTGAACAGCGGCTTTAGTCTGACGCAGTTTGCGATTGCAGAGCAGGTTGTCACAGAGCTGCCAGACGACGGAACGGCTGTTACGATTGACGCGGTGGACTTCAATAACGGAGATGCCTATCATGCAATCCAGAATGCAAGTGCGACAGACAGAGGGAATATTGGCTATGCGGCTTTGGGCCTTGGCCTGGATTATGCCATCAAGACGGTAAAGGGCGGCATTTACGATATTGTCTACCGCTATACGGCGTCCGGCAACCACACGCTGACGACACAGCGCTACACGGCAGACGGTATTGTAACTATCGGAACCAGCCAGCTGCAGCAGGCAGCCGGAAGCGGAAACTGGTATGATGCCGATTATATCAGCAGCGAGGCAGAGCCGGTTCTTCTGGCTGAGGGCAGGAACAACATCCGCGTGCGCTGGGACGCTTCGGATATCAACTTAAAATCGCTGACATTTACGTATCGGGGAAGCGCGGTAGAATATGTGACGAATTTGATTACAGAGCTTCCGTCCACAGAAAATCAGACGTTAGAGGACGAAGCGGCAGTCAATAAGGCGAAGGCTTCCTATGATGCGTTGACGGAATCGGAGCAGGCGGGGATTTTGGCATCGCTTGTCGAAAAATTAAATGCGGCAGTGGCTCAGGTTCCGGTACTGCGGCTGCAAAAGGCAATTGCAGACAGCAAAGAGGATTTGGAGAAGACCTTCGCTTCTTATAAGGAAGCAGATTACAAAGCGGACAAATGGGCGCAGCTTATCGCGGCAAAGGACGCCGGAATCACGGCAATTGAAAAAGCGGCGACGATAGAAAACGCAGAGCGTGAGCTCAGGAACGCAAAAGCGGCCATGGCGGCGGTAGAGAAGAAATTGAAATCCATATTGCTTACCGCGGACCATACCACTCTGCTGGCACAGAGCAAAGCATACCGCAGGAACGGATTTTTAAACAGCCAGGTAAAAATCGGAAATTATGCGGATTACTTTGTAAATGTAAAAGAAGCGGGCGAATATATCTTTACCTATGCGCTTTATGCAGAGGAAGCGGTCGAAAACGCTTTTGCAATTCAATATGATGAGAACGAATATCCGGAAAGCTTAGCCGGGGAATATGCAAAGGTCAGCGTGCCGAAAATCGAAGTGGAAGGAAATCTGGTAAAAGAAATCCGCGGTACAGTGACATTAAAAGAGGGAGAACAGACGATTCGTTTTGAACTGTTAAGCGATAAGGTACGGCTGAACCGTATCAAAATCCAAAAGAAGCAGAATATGCAGATCATTGCCCCGGCAAGCGGCGGCAGGCTTTCCTGTCCGGCAGACAGCTTTATGGAGGCGCACAATTCGTATCAGCTGCAAAACGGTATCGTAACAAAAACATCGGCTGGGACAGCGTTGGATTATCCGGTGTCCATTCAGGAAGAGGTATCTGCATTTATTGCATACACCTATGCATACGAAAAAGAGAAAGCGCCAAAGCTAGTGGTTTCTAAGGTGGGCGCAGACGGAACGGAAAACGTACTGGCAGAAACGGCGGTAGGAAAAACGGAAGGATTTTTGGAATCCGATCAGGCGAAGCTTGTACTTCCGGCCGGCGAATATACGCTGCGCATTACCATGAAAAATGACGGCGTGGATTTGAAGAGTTTTGCAATCAGCGGCGATCAGAAGAACATACCGGCAACGGGCATCCGCTTAAATGCATACCGCATCCACTTACAGCCGCAGGACAGCTTTGTTTTGGGCGCGGCGCTGACGCCGGACAATACGACCTCAAAGGCAGTATGGGCCTCAGAAGATGCTTCTGTCGCGGCCGTGGATGAAAACGGTATCGTTACCGCCTTAAAAGACGGTACAACAGTGGTTACAGCTTCCGCAGACGGCAGGACGGCCCGGTGTACCGTTGTAGTTGGAAACGGCGGACCCCAAAATCAGGAGCCGCAAAAACCGCAGGAGCTGGTACCGACCTTTGCGGCCGGCGTAGACGCGGTTCCTGTGCTGACGACGCTGTACGCAGGCGGCAATACACAAAAACAGACCGCAATCGGCCTTGTCATCCCGACAGGGGCAGCTGTAGCGTCCGCAGCTTATGCATCCGCCACGCCGGACATTGCGTCCGTATCCGCTGCAGGTGCGGTTACCGCAAAGAAAGCGGGAACGGCAGTGATTACCGTAAGCGTAACGCTTACCAACGGTGAAACGGTAAGCTTACAAAAACAGATTACGGTAAAGAAGGCTTATATCAAACCCGGAAAGAAAAATTACAGCGTAAAAAAGGGCAAATCCATCACCTTAAAGGCGACGGCATATGGCTCGGATAAAAAAATTACGTTTACGCTTGCAAACGCAAAGAGCAAAAAGCTTGCATCCCTGACGAAAGCCGGCAAGCTGACCGGAAAAGCAAAGGGAACGGCAAAAGTAACCGCAAAAGCTGGAAAACTGAAAAAGACATTCTCTGTGAAGGTAAAATAAAACATTTCTGTTGGAAAGGAGATTTCATGGTTAAGAGGAAAAACAGAATCGCAGCGGCTGCCCTTGCGGCAGCAATCGCTGTGGCGGTCCTTCCGGCCGGCGGAACCGTTACCGCGCATGCAAAGCGCTTAGACGGGCTGACCGATTTGGGACGCCAGGTTTCTGCAGAAGGCTGCGTATTAATCAAAAATGATCAGAATGTGCTCCCGTTGGAGGGCGGCGTATCCATTTCCGTTTTCGGACGCGCACAATGCAATTATTATAAGAGCGGCACCGGATCCGGAGGCGACGTAAAGGCGCCGTATACAGTAGGAATTTTAGAGGGGCTGCGTAAAAACCCGAAGGTAAAGGTCAATGAAGAGCTTGCCAAGGTCTATACAGACTGGGTGGCAAACGGTCATGGCTTTGACAACGGCGGCGGCGGCTGGGCCGCGGAGCCGTGGTACCAGGCGGAGATGCCGTTAGATCAGGCAACGGCGGATGCGGCGAAGGCCAAATCCGACGTAGCGGTTGTTTTGATTGGACGCACCGCAGGAGAGGATAAGGACGGCGCAAATACCGCAGGGAGCTATCTTTTGACAGACACCGAAAAACAGATGCTAAAAACCGTATCCGATACGTTTGACAAGGTAGTCGTTGTATTAAATGTCCCGGCAATTATCGACATGAAGTGGATGGACGACTATGATGTGGATTCTGTCATCTATACCTGGCAGGGCGGTATGAACGGCGGCGACGGCGCGGCGGACGTACTGACCGGCGACGTAAACCCGAGCGGGCGCCTGACCGACACCATAGCAAGGAATTATTCGGATTATCCGTCTTCCCCGTATTTCGGAAGGACCGATTACAATTATTATGTAGAGGATATTTATGTAGGATACCGTTATTTTGAAACCTTCAACCCGGATGCGGTCTTATATCCGTTTGGTTACGGGCTTTCCTATACCACCTTTGAAACAAGTACCTATGCCGTAACGGAAACCGACGGCTATATCAATGTATTTACAACCGTAGAAAATACCGGCGACCGCGCCGGAAAGGAAACCGTTCAGGTTTACTACGGCGCACCGCAGGGGACGCTCGGCAATCCGGCAAAGGAGCTGGCGGCATTTGCCAAGACAAAGCTTTTAGAGCCGGGAGAATCTCAGGATATTACATTGAGCTTTCAAATTACCGATATGGCGCCGTATGACGACAGTGGCGTATCCGGATATGACAGCGCATATGTATTGGAAGCGGGCGATTACAATATCTATGTGGGAAATGATGTCAGGGACAGCCAGTTAGAATACACCTATGTACAGGAAAAGACCGAATTAGTGGAACAGCTTTCGGAACAGATGGCTCCGGTACATGAATTTGAGCGTATGAAGCCGGTAGCGGATGAGGACGGCAATCTGACGGCAGGCTTTGAGCCGGTGCCGACGCAGACGGTAGACGTCATCCAGAAAATAGAAGACAATCAGCCAAAGGAACTTGTGAAAAAAGACGACAGGCACTATGATTTGATCGATGTTTACAATGGAACAGTGACGACAGAAGAATTTGTAGCGCAGCTTACAAACGAGGAGCTGACCTCTATTGTACAGGGCGAGGGCATGAGCCCGGCAAACGTTACCTCCGGCGTGGCCAGCGCATTTGGCGGCGTCAACACCAACAAGGACGGACGCGTGCAGACGCTGACGGACTTATATGGAATTCCGCGTGCGGCAACGGCAGACGGTCCTTCCGGCATCCGTCAGACGGCGGCGGCCACAAGCCTCCCGGGCGGCGCATCCATTGCATGTACCTGGAATACGGATCTGGTAGAGCGTTTGTTCCAGTTTGAAGGCCAGGAGATGGTTTTAAACAATATTGATTCTATTTTAGGGCCGGGAATTAACCTGCACCGGAATCCCATCAACGGACGTAACTTTGAGTACTATTCCGAGGATCCGCTGGTAACCGGAAAAATGGCGGCGGCCGTAACAAAGGGAATTCAGAGCACGGGTGCAACCGTAACGATTAAGCATTTTGCGGCAAACAACAAAGAAACCAACCGTCATTATGACGATTCCCGCGTATCCGAGCGTGCACTGCGCCAGCTTTACCTGAAATGCTTTGAGATTCCGGTAAAGGAAGGCAAAGCACGTTCTCTGATGACCAGCTACAACCCGATCAACGGATTATGGGCAGCAAGCAACTATGATCTGGCGACCGAAATCCTGCGTCATGAATGGGGCTATGACGGGATTGTTATGACCGACTGGTGGGCAAGAATGAACCGTGAGATCGGCAACAGCAGCACAACTGCAAGCGGCGTACAGTATCTGGCCAGTATGGTAAAATCGCAGAACGACTTATACATGGTAACGCCTGATTCTTCGACTACGGCTGCAGCGAATACCAATACAACGCTTGATATGGCAGAGCGCCTTATGAGCGGTTATATCACCAGGGCGGAATTACAGAGAAGCGCGGTAAATATCTGTAATTACCTGTTAAAATCGCAGGCCTTTGCAAGACTGAATAACCTGGATTTTAAGCCGTATTTTGAAACGGGAGAGGATTGGTTCCGGGTAGAAAAGAGCGCCTTTGGCAATCCAAGGCTCGCTTCTATCAGCATCGGCGGCACACAACTAGAAGGCTTTCACCCCTATGTACTGGAATACAATACACAAGCTCCTGCAGATGCGATTCCGGAGGTGGCTGCAGAAGCTGCAGACGGAGAAGAAGTTTCTGTGGAGCAGGCAACGGCGGAAAGCCCGGCAGCGCGGATTCATGTAAAGGCAAACGGAGAAGAAACGATGTATCGTGTACTCTTTACCTTGCAGGGCGGCGGCGCACAGGAAGTGACCGCAGACGATATCAAAATAAACGGCGTATCCTTAGAGGGCTTCGATCCGTCGGTAAGGACTTATGCGGTTCCGCTGGATTCCGACGGCCAGCCGCAGATTACGGCAACGGCAGCGGAAGGCATTGATGTGAAGGCGGCATATGACGCGGCAGGCAGGACGGCGACCGTAACCTGCACAAAGGACGATCAGCAGAGCGTTTATACGATTTACTTCGGCAGCAGGCCGCAGAGCGATGAATTTGATGGGAGCAGCATCGGCAGTCAGTGGACGATTGAAAACGAAGCGGCGGAAAACTGGCGGCTTTCAGAAGGGCGCCTGACCATCCAGTCACAGAGCGGAAGCTTTTACCAGGATCAGAACAATGCGCATAACCAGTTTGTACAGGATGCGTTTGGCGACTGGGAGGCCACGGTAAAGATGGATCTGGATGAATTGCCGTATGCCAACTATCACAGCCTTGGGATTGTGGCAAAACAGGACGATGATAACTACATCAATTTAAAGATCGAATGGAGCGGCAGCCTTTCGATTGATTATACACAGGAAACCAACGGCAGCAGGAAAATTTTAGAGAGCCTTTCGGCGGCGCATCTGGCGAAGTTTACGGATACGGTATACTTCAGGCTGACGAAATGCGGCAATACCTATTCGGCTGCAGTCAGCCCGGACGGCAAAACGTATATCCGTATGGGAGCAAAGGCAACGGCGAATTACAGCCATCCGTTATTCGGGCTCTGCGCGGCAAACGGTTCCGCGGCAGATGCACCGAGTATAGCGGCAAAATTTGACTGTGTAACATTTGCGCCTGTATCAGACAAAGAAGCGTTTACGATTGGCGCAGACACAAAGCTGAAAGTTGCGGAAGTAGAGCCGATCGAAATTACAAGCGTCCTGACGCAGGAAGACTGCGAGGATACGGACGGCGGCTTCAATTTTGCAAACTGTAATAAAGACGAATATGCAGTTTACCGTGTCAACGTGGAAAAAACAGGTATTTACGACTTTAAGGCCCGTATGGCCTCCGGCGCTTCCGAAACGGCGCAGGTAAAGGTCATCGTCTATATCGACGGCGAGGAAGCGACGAGCTTTGTCACCAGCGGCACCGGCGGATGGCAGGAATGGGTGGATTCTCAGGTCAATCAGGTAAAGCTGACCGCAGGCGAGCATGAATACAAGGTGTATTTTGACATGGCCGGCATGAACTTAAACTGGATTCAGATGACGCTGGCAGATGAAATTGCAGATGCAGAGCTGGCGCGGGCAGTTGCGGCAGCAGAGGCAAAGGATATATCCGCATACCCGGCAGTGCGCCGGGAGGCATTCCAAAACGCGCTGGCAGAAGCAAAGAAAGCGTTAAAGGCCGCGCTTACGCAGGCGGAAATCGACGCCGCGGCAGGCGCATTGAAAGCGGCGGATGAGAATCTTGCGGTAAAAACACCGGTGACCTCTTTGAAATTAGGCGCAGACTCCCTGTCCTTAAATCCGGGCACAAGCGTAACGCTTGACGTTGCGGCGGCTCCTTTGGATCATACGGATACGCTTTCGTGGAGCAGCAGCAACCCGGGGGCGGCGGCAGTCGATCCGAACGGCGTGGTATCCGCGGCAGCGGACGGAGAGGCTGTCATCACCGTCACAAACGGCGCGGGCGTAACCGCTTCTGTCCGTGTCAAGGTAAAAGAATACGATCCGAATGAAAAACCGGATACGCCGGTAGCGCCTCCTGTAAGCTATATAAAGGATGTGAGCGCAGGTATCGACCGTACGGCATTGTATTATGGCGGAAATGCAGATCAGAAAGCGGAAATATCCGTTTCCCTGCCACAGGGAGCAAAGATTTACCGTGTGGATTATGCGACAAGCAATCCGGCGGCGGCAACGGTAGGTACCGACGGGCAGGTGCAGGCAGCAGGCAAAGGCTCTGCCGTCATTTCCGCAAAGGTTACACTGACCAATGGAGAAACAAAGGATTTTACCTTTCACCTTACCGTGAAAAAAGCATATATACAGAAGGTAAAGGTGCCGTCAAGCGTAAAAAAGGGAAAGAAGGTTACGCTGAAGGCGCAGGTATTCGGATCGGATCAGAAGATCGTCTGGTCGCTTGCGAAGGCCTCTAAGGTGGGCAAGATTACGAAAAACGGGAAATTCACCGCACTGAAAAAAGGAACGGTGAAGGTAACCGCAGCCTCCGGAAAAGTGAAGAAAAACTTTACCATCCGGGTAAAATAAGAGATATCGTATATTTTTGGTTTCATAGTTTCTTCCTTTATTATGGCAGCGCATGTTCCTTTTGTGCGCTGCCGGGAAATACGAGCCGCCGCCAGGCAGGAAACTGCATGGAAGGGCGGCTTTTTTCCGGAAGTCTCAGGGGATAGCAGAAAACCTTAATCTCCCGGCTCTGGCGTACACCCTGCCGGCTGATATCATTTCAAATAACAATCACATGAAAAAGGAAACAGAAAGAGAGGAGAATGTACATGAATTTGAGAAAAAAATTGGGCACAGCGTTTCTCGCGGCTATCGTGGCGCTTAGCAGCCTTTTTGTTCCGTCAGACGCGGGCGCCGCAGCATCGGGCGCTCTGGGCCAATTGGATTTTTTAAAGGCCAGCGGAAAGGAAATCCGCACGGATTATGGCAAAGGCGAAATTGTGCAGCTCAAGGGAACCAATGCTGGGGGGTATCTGGTGCAGGAGCCATGGATGTCGACGCTTAAAGTGACAGACGGTGTGGCAGCCGAGATGGATTTGTATGAAACGCTGACAAAACGGTTTGGCGAGGAGAAGATGCGCAGCATTATAGAAACTTATCAGGACGGTTATTGGACGAAAGAAGATTTCTTACATTGTAAAGAGATGGGGATGAATTGCATCCGCCTGCCGTTTTGGTTTATGAATCTGGTGGATTTTGATGGAAAGCTGCTTCCAAATGCATTTGACCGCATGGATTGGTTTGTGGAAGAGGCGGGAAAGCTTGGAATGTATGTGATACTGGATATGCACGGTGCGCCAGGCTCCCAGAATGCCAGCGATCATTCCGGCATCGACGGAGGCGGCCAAAAGCAGCAGAAATCCGAATTTTTCTTTGGAAGCAAGGCAAAAGCCAATCAGCAGAAATTTTATGAGCTGTGGGAGCGGATTGCGGAGCATTATAAGGGCAACCCGGCCGTGGCGGGTTATGATTTGATGAACGAGCCTTACTGTACGTATCGCTATAATACGGAGTATTCTGATGAATATCTGCATACGATGCTCTGGAACATTTATGATGAGGCATACGGCAGGATCCGTGCGGTGGATCCGGATCATATGATTATTATGGAGGCCACCTGGAATCCGGTGGATTTACCGGATCCTTATGCGTATGGATGGGAAAATGTGATGTATGAGTATCATCAGTATGAGTACAGTGATTACGACAATGCGGAAGGAAAACAGATATCCGGCATCCGAAACAAAATCAACAGCATCGTCAATGCAGATTATAATGTGCCGTCCTTCGTAGGGGAATTTTGTCTGATGACGAATCCGGACGCATGGGAACAGGGGCTTGCACTGCTGAATGACGCCGGAATCAGCTGGACAACCTGGACGTTTAAAGGGATTTCCACAGGAGTTACGGCCGGACAGAACTGGTGTCTGTATTTTCTGGAAAACGGGGAAAAGGTAGACGTGACGACGGCGGGCTACGAGGATTTGATTGCCCGATGGACGGATAACGGCGCGTCCTATCCCAATCCCAGGGAAGGATTTGCGGATGTATTGCAGGCGGCTTACGCCAAAGAAGCGCAGGCGCCGGCGAAGCCGGATAAGCCGTCCGGACTTTTGATGAGGAACGGCGGTGTGGATATTGAAAAATACGATGGCAGGCTGGAAGCAGAATACTGCAACCTGGATTCCGGCGATTTTTCTTCCTATCAGATTTCAACCGGACAGGAAATCATAAACGGAGAGCCAATTGGATATACGCAGTGGGATGCGGCAGACTGGGGCAATGCCAAGTGGATTATTTATGTCCGTCAGGCAGGTACATATGAGGTAAAAGCCAGGATGAAGGTGAGTCAGGCCAGCGGCAGCGAATTTCGCTTTGGCATCAGTACGGCAGTGACCGGGGACGGCGCAACTACGACAACGGTTCCGACGAGTGTATCGGAGGAGTACCAGGAGGTGGTAATTGGGACGTTTCAAATAACGGAAACCGGACTGCACGGCGTGAAAATTATGGATGGTTACGGTAATGGGAATGCCAAAGCAAAGCTGCGCCTGGATTATTTGACGTTTACCTTAATATCAGCTTTGGGAGATCATGACAGCAGCGAAGATGCGGTATTGACCGGAATCCGTTTGTCGGAATCAAAAATTACCATGAAAGAGAAGGAAAGCTTTCGCTTAAAGGCGTCCGTTGTTCCCTCTGCTATCCGGGACGCAGAGCTTTACTGGAATACCAGCAACCGGAGCCTTGCTACGGTAAGCAGCGGCATAGTAAGGGCATTAAGGCCCGGAACCGTGACGGTGACAGTACGTGCAAAGGATAAGCCGGCCGAGCTTTTTGCGGCCTGTGAGGTGGAAATCCTGCCGGAAGAACCGGATACGGAAGAGCCGACCGAGGAGCCGACGGAAGAGCCGACGGAAGAACCGACGGAAGAGCCGACGGAAGAGCCGACAGAAGAACCGACGGAAGAGCCGACGGAAGAGCCGGAAAAGCCAATCGAATATCAGCCGGAGCGTGTGAGGGTGATGAATGTCGGAAGTCCGGTAGTCCGGCTGAGTCGGAACGCACAGTATGACATCCCGCTGCAGCTTGTACCGCAGAATACCAGCGGGTATCAAATTTCCTACAGCAGTTCGAATCCGAACGCCGTGACTGTTGATCCGTCCGGAAGAATAACGGCGGTAAAAGACGGAACGGCAGTCGTTCGTGTTGTCCTGACACAGGCAGACAAAACCAGGATGGTGGAAGAGATATTCGTTTTTGCGGGCAGTCAGGAAGAACCGGCACAGGAAGCCAAAAAACCGGCAAAGGTAAAAGGCGTCAGGGTAAAAATACTTTCTAACAGCAAAGTAAGAGTGACTTGGAAAAAGGTAAAAAATGTAGACGGCTATGAGATTTACCGGGCAGATGGAAAAAATAAGAAATATAAGAAAATAGCCACAGTGACGAAAGGATTGAAAGTGAATTTCACGGTTCAGAAAGGAAAAACAGCGGGATATTATAAGGTAAGGGCTTATAAAAATGTGGGCGGAACAAAATGGTACGGCGCGTTTTCGGCAAGAGTGAAGTCGTAGGCTGAACGGTTACCTGTTTTTTGATTTTCCCGGAAAACCGCTTGACAAATCCTTCCATGCGTATTATACTTTGCCTGTCAAATAATTTGATAATCAAATTATTTGAATATCAAAACAAAAAACATAAAACACAAAATCAAAAGGAGAAGACTATGTTAGAAAAAGTAAAAGGTATCATTGCGGAGCAGTTAAATATCAGTGAAAGCGAAATCAGCCCGGAAAGCAATTTCAAGGATGATTTGGGCGCGGATTCTCTGGATTTATTTGAGCTGGTTATGAGTCTGGAGGAGGAGTACGGTATTGAGATTCCGTCTGAAGACCTGGAGAAGATTTTGGTGGTGAACGATGTCATAGAATACTTAAACGCAAAAGGTGTGGAATAACAGGATGAAAACCGAGATTACAGAATTACTTGGAATTGAATATCCGATTATACAGGGCGGTATGGCCTGGGTGGCGGAGTACCATTTGGCGGCGGCCGTATCGGCAGCGGGCGGCTTTGGGATTATCGGAGCGGCCAGCGCGCCGCCGGAGGTGGTGCGGGAGCAGATTCGTAAAGTGAAGGAGCGGACGGATCGTCCGTTCGGCGTCAATGTGATGTTAATGAACCCCAATGCACCGGAGGTAGCCAGAGTGGTTGCAGAGGAGGGCGTCAGGGCCGTGACTACAGGCGCGGGCAATCCCGCAGCATATATCGGGATGTGGAAGGAAGCGGGGATCAAGGTAATTCCGGTTGTGGCAAGCGTAGCCATGGCGCGGATGATGGAAAAAGCCGGTGCGGACGCTGTGATAGCAGAAGGTACGGAATCCGGCGGGCATATCGGATCCGCCACGACGATGACCTTAGTTCCGCAGGTGGCGGATGCCGTGCAGATCCCCGTGATTGCAGCCGGAGGAATTGCAGACGGCAGGGGACTTGCGGCGGCCATGATGCTGGGCGCAAGGGGCGTACAGCTGGGGACACGTTTTCTTGTGGCGAAGGAATCCATTGTACATGCCAATTATAAGGAGCGCGTCATTAAGGCAAAGGATATTGATTCCGAGGTGACCGGAAGGAGCACCGGCCATCCGATCCGCGTGCTGCGCAACCGGATGACTAGGGAATATTTAAAGATGGAAGCAGAAGGCGTTTCTTTTGAGGAATTAGAGGTGCTGACCTTAGGCTCGTTGCGCAAAGCCGTGATAGACGGCGACGTAGTGAACGGAAGCCTGATGGCAGGACAGATTGCAGGACTGGTAAAAAAAGAACAGACCTGCCGGGAAATGATAGAAGAAATCATGCAGGAGGCAGAAGCGCTGCTGCATACGTGCAGATAGCGGCAGGCGTGCGGAAAGGCAGGTAGACATGGGTAAGCTGGTATTTATGTTCCCGGGACAGGGCTCCCAGTATGTGGGAATGGGAAAGGAATTTTACGATACGATTCCGGTGTGCAGAGAGGTATACGAGCTGGCGGGCAAGGCATCGGGACTGGATGTTGCGAAGCTCTGCTTTGAGGAAAACGAACAGATTCATATTACGGAGTATACGCAGATTGCAATGCTTGCGACGGAGGCCGCTATTTTTGCAGCGTTAAAGGAAAAGGGCTTTACGCCGGATGTGACGGCGGGCTTAAGCCTGGGAGAATACGGCGCTTTGATTGCTTCCGGTGTTATGGGCATGGAGGATGCGTTTGCCATAGTCCGCAAGCGCGGAATTTATATGCAGAACGCCGTACCGACGGGCGGCGCTATGAGCGCGGTTCTGGGCATGGACGCCGCAGTAATTGAAAAAATCTGTGCCGAAACGAAAGGGACCGTATCCATTGCAAATTATAACTGCCCGGGGCAGATTGTCATTACCGGGGAACAGACAGCCGTCGATGCAGCCGGGGAGGCGTTAAAGGAAGCAGGCGCTAAGCGCATTGTGCCGCTGAAGGTGAGCGGGCCGTTCCATTCGCCGATGCTTTTTGGCGCAGGAGAACAGCTTGCAGAGGCATTGAGCGATGTAAAAATAGCGGAGAATTTTATCCCTTATGTCGCAAATGTCACCGCGGATTATGTGACAAAGGCCTCCGACGTCAAGCTTCTTCTGGAAAAGCAGGTTACATCCAGCGTCCGCTGGCAGCAGACAATTGAGCGGCTGATTGCAGGCGGCGCGGATACGTTTGTGGAAATCGGGCCGGGCCGGACATTAAGCGGCTTTATGCGCAAGATCAGCCGGGAGGTAACGGTACACAATATCGATAAGCTGGAGGATTTTTTCAAATATGTTGAAGGGTAAAATTGCACTGGTAACCGGGGCGAGCAGGGGCATCGGCGCCGAAATCGCAAAGGCCCTGGCGGAAAACGGTGCGCAGGTGATTGTAAATTATAACGGCTCAAAGGATAAGGCACAGGCAGTAGCAGATGAAATAAAGGCAGCAGGAGGAGCGGCGGAGATTTACCGGTGCTGTATTTCCGATTATACGGCCTGCGGAGAAATGGTAAAGGATTTGATTCAGAAATACGGGCGGATCGACATCTTAGTGAACAATGCGGGCATTACCCGCGACGGACTTTTGATGAAAATGTCCGAGGAGGATTTTGACGCTGTAATCAATACGAATTTAAAAGGCACGTTTCATACCATCCGGCACATGTCCCGTTGGTTTTTAAAGCAGAAAAGCGGAAAAATCATCAATATTTCCTCCGTTTCCGGTATTCTGGGAAATGCGGGGCAGGCAAATTATTCTGCCAGCAAGGCGGGAATCATCGGCCTTACCAAAAGTGCGGCAAGAGAGCTGGCCTCCCGCGGCATTCATGTCAACGCAATTGCGCCGGGCTTTATTGCCACCGATATGACTGACGCTATGCCGCAGGCGGCCAAAGAGAAATTAATGGAAGGGATTCCGTTAAAGCGGATCGGAAGGCCAAAGGATGTTGCGGCGATGGCTGTTTTTCTGGCGTCCGATCAATCGGATTACATCACAGGACAGGTATTTGCCGTGGATGGCGGTATGTCGATGTAGAGCGTGTTTGAAAATGCATTCCCGACATTTTAAACATACACTCTGACGGACGCTGTTGTATCGCAGGAGGCTTTAAGAGAAAGCGAGGAGATTATGAGCAGAAGAGTTGTAGTAACGGGTATGGGCGCAATTACGCCGATTGGGCTTAGCACAGAGGAATTCTGGCAGTCCGTAAAGGAGGGCAAAACCGGCTTTGCGCCGATTACCAAATTTGATACAGAAGGATACAAGTGCCGCATTGCAGCAGAGGTAAAGGGCTTTGAGGGCAAAAATTACATGGACTTTAAAGCCGCAAAGCGCATGGAGCTGTTTTCCCAGTACGCAGTTGCAGCCGCAAAGGAGGCGCTTGCCGATTCCGGGCTTGATTTAAAACAGGAAGACCCTTACCGTGTCGGCACAGCAATTGGCTCCGGCATCGGAAGCCTGCAGGCGATGGAGCGCGAGCATAAAAAGATGCTGGAAAGGGGACCGGGCCGCATCAATCCGCTGTTAGTGCCGCTTATGATCAGCAACATGGCGGCCGGAAATGTTTCCATCCAGTTTGGCTTAAAGGGCAAAAGCATCAATTGCGTGACGGCATGTGCAACCGGGACGAATACCATCGGCGAGGCATTCCGTGCGATTCAGTACGGCGAAGCAGACGTCATGGCGGCAGGCGGCTGCGAAGCCTCGGTAACCCCCATTGGAATCGGCGGTTTTACGGCGCTGACGGCGCTGTCAACCGTAGATGATCCGAAAGCCTGCTCCCTCCCGTTTGACAAAAACCGAAGCGGCTTTGTCATGGGCGAAGGCGCGGCAGTTGTCATACTAGAGGAGTTGGAGCACGCGAAAGCCAGAGGAGCAAAGATCTATGCAGAGGTAGTCGGATACGGATGCTCCTCCGACGCCTATCACATTACTTCACCGGAGGAAACCGGCGCAGGCGCAGCGCGGGCCATGAAAAACGCCATGGAGGACGCGGGCGTAGAGCCGGAGGATGTACCGTATATCAACGCACACGGGACCGCGACGCATCATAACGACTTGTTTGAGACAAGGGCGATCAAGCTGGCGTTTGGCGAGCATGCAAAGCGGTTAAAGATCAATTCCACAAAATCCATGGTAGGGCATCTTCTGGGTGCGGCGGGGGCAATTGAGTTTGTGACCTGCGCAAAGGAGCTTGAGGAGGGATACCTGCATCGGACGGTGGGATATACGA
>CANDKL010000009.1 GCA_947385255.1 uncultured Roseburia sp.
CCGATAACCAGATTCAGTCCGCTATCGAATCAACTCCCAATACCACGAGAAGCATTTCCCCACCGCATGAATAGTAACTATTTTGGGCGGATACCTCATAGCTCCCTCTATATCACATAGCAATACATTACAATAAAATGGCAGAAGCTCCCCGCCATCACAAACAGATGAAAAATCTCATGGCTTCCGAAATACTTATGGAGACGGTTCAACCCCTTCAGCTTCAACGCATACACGACGCCCCCGACCGTATACAAAATCCCGCCGGCCAAAAGCCATGCAAACGCAGGCGCCGGAAGCGCCTTTATCAACAGCGGAAACACAAACAGGCACACCCAGCCCATTGCAATATAAATCACGGAAGAAAACCACTTTGGACAATTAATCCAAAACGCCTTCAGCAGTATCCCCACCGCAGCGATTCCCCAGACGGCGCATAGCAGCAGCATTCCTGTTCTGCCGCCCAATACCAGCATGCAAATCGGCGTATACGTCCCTGCAATCAGAACAAAGATCATCATATGATCCAGCTTCCGGAATACCTTTAAAATCCGATCTTTTACATTCAGCGAATGATAAAGCGTAGATGCTGCATACAATAAAATCATCGCCAGTATAAAAATTCCCATCGCCGTAATCGCTGACGGAATACGGCTCACCTCCGCCTTTACCAGAAGAGGCACTGCCGCCAGCATGGACAGCATCATCCCAATATAATGTGTAATTGCACTGCCCGGTTCCCGAATTGTAATCTGCATATCCCATCCTCCTGTCTCCGATTCTTTATTATATAGTATTGATTACTACGTATTGATTTATTCAATACTATCACTGAGAGGGCGCCATGTCAATACAAAAACTGCAGATTACTACTATTTTAAACTATTCTATAGGATCCGAAACAGCTCCCGTGCATTTCTGCACGTCGTCTCCTCCACCTCTTCAACCGAAACCTGCTTTAAGCGTGCAATCTCCTCCGCCACAAATGTCAAGTATCCCGACTGGTTCCGCTTCCCGCGGTACGGCTCCGGTGCAAGATAGGGCGCGTCCGTCTCCAGCAGAATCCGTGTGAGCGGCGTCTGCACAACCGTTTCCTTTAATTTTCTGGCATTTTTAAACGTCACAACGCCTCCCACTCCGATATAATACCCCATTTTCACATACTCCTTCGCCAGCTCCGCCGAATAGGAATAGCAGTGTATCACACCTGGGATTTCCTCTGCATGCACGCTTTTCATCACCTGCATCGTATCCTCCGCCGCCTCTCTGGAATGAATGATGACCGGAAGCCCTGCCTCCCGTGCCAGCTTTAGCTGCTGCGCAAACCAGTAACGCTGCCGTTTCTGCACGTCGGGCTCCTTGTCCCAGTAATAGTCCAGTCCGATTTCCCCGACGGCAGCCACCTTAGGATGCACCGTCTGCTCCCCCAGCCATGCAAGCTCCTGCTCATTCAGCTGATCCGTATCGCTCGGGTGCACGCCCGCAGCGGCATAAATCTGCGGATACTGCTCCGCAAGGGCAATGGAAGCCCTTGTACCCTCCAGAGACGCCCCGACATTGATGATATTGCAGATGCTGCCGCCAAGCAGCTTTGTAAGCAGCGTGTCCCGATCCCTATCAAACCTCTCGTCGTCGTAATGTGCATGTGATTCAAATATCATATTGTTCTCCTCCCGATCAAACCAATCCTAAAGAATACCTTTATACCCTCTGGGGCACGCGTGCCATTCGGCATATTAAGGAAACCCTAATTTCGATAATAAAATACCGCCAGCTGCGTCCTGTCGCGCAGCTCCAGCTTATCCAGTATCACGCTGATATAATTGCGCACCGTTCCCTCGCTCAGATACAGCCTTCCGGCAATCTCCTTATTACTTAACCCCTTTGCCACCTCTTCGATTATTTCCCGCTCCTTCTCGTTAATCCCGTATTTCCTGTAATCCGGCGAAGCAGACGCCTGCATCAGCTCCGGAATTTTTTCCGCAATATTTCCGCCAAACACTGCCTGCCCGCCGTACACGGCCTCCAGCGCAGGCACGATCCCTTCAAAATCCTGCTTTAAAATATATCCCTTCGCGCCCAGCCGCAGCGCCCGGATGATATATTCATCGTCCGAAAAAGTCGTCAAAAACAAGATCCGCGCACCGGGATCCTCCTTCAAAATCTGTTCTGCCGCCTCTAAGCCCGACATCTGCTCCATACGGATATCCATCAAAAGCACATCCGGCTTATGCCGTCCATACAGCAAAACAGCCTCCTGTCCGCTGCTGCCCAGGGCCGTCACACGAATCGAGCCTGCCGCCTCCAAAATCGTTTTCAAAGAAACCGCCACCAGCTTATCATCATCTACAATTATTACCCGCATATTACATTTCCTCCGTTTTCGGAATGATCACAAAAATACAAAACCCCTTTTCCGTATGAATATGAAGCGTTCCGCCCAACGCATCCACACGCTCCCTCATATTCGAAAGCCCCAGCCCGCTGTCTGCCGGCGACTGCCCGTTACTGCCGTCATCCTCCGCAGAGAACTGATAAAAGCCCGGATGCTCCCTGCAGCGCAGCTGTATCCGCGACGCGTTGCTGTGCTTTAACGTATTGGAAACCGCCTCCTTCGCGATCGCAATCAACGCATACTTCACCTGCCGCGGAACCGCCTCCGACATATCGTAATCCAGCTTCGCCGCATAGCCTCCCTTCAACGGCTCCAGCAGCTCCTCCAGAGAATGCTTTAAATCAATCGAATCTTCATGCAGATCGTGCACGCTTCTGCGGATATGATCCATCGCCGTATCCAGTGTCTCTCTGAGATAGAAAAGCTGCTCGTGTACCGCCCCCTCCTTCTCCGTCGTTAGCAGCGCACCTGTCAAAAGCAGGGAGCGCGACAGCATATGCCCTACATGATCGTGAATCTCCCGCGCAATCCGGTTGCGCTCCCGCAGGGTAGCCAGATGGATTTCATAATCCTGCTTCTCCAAAAGCTGCCGGTTCTTTTCCTCCAGCATCCGGTTCAGCTCCACGCTGCTGTCGCGGATATGAATCAGCTGCCCCGCCAGCTGCTGCGTTCTCCCGGTTTTCCATACAAGCATCACCGCCAACAGAGCCGTAACGGCCCAAAGCCCGCCGGCGGCCGCATCCTTTGGCCATACCCGCAAAAACAGCAAAAACAAAATCACGGCCTCTGCAAGGGGCGCCAGCCGCACCGCCGTATTTTCCGTATTGCCGCCCGGCCATTTTACCGCATCGATCAAATCATACAAAAAAACCGGAAAAAAGAAAAGCACCGGAGGAAATACGCATGCGGCAAGCAAAACCGCCGCAAACACAAAATATTTTCGTTTTAGATTCTCTATATAGGTCCCCAAAGCCGCTGCCGTAACAGCTATCAAAAACGCAGTCACGGGTTCATACGGATTCCCGTTTTTCAAACTGATAAAAAACCCGAATAGCAGCAGAACCGCCTTATCCATCCATCCTTCCATAGTCCTATCCTTTCCTCCTCCCCTTCCGCATTATACCACATCCCCTCCCTCTCTGCCAAAAAAATGACATTTGTCACCTCACCGGATGATTCTGTTCACTTCCTTTTTCCTCCCAGGATCCTATAATAAATACAACTCAGCAAAATTCACAGAAAGGACTTTGACATGGATCAACCTGTAATTAAAATTGAAAACCTTGTAAAACGCTACAGGGATCTCATTGCCCTCGACCACTTCAGCATCGAAATCCGCAAAGGCGAAATCTTCGGCCTGTTAGGCCCAAACGGCTCCGGCAAAACCACTGCCATCAACTGTATTTTATCCCTGCTCTCCTTCGATAAGGGCACGATTCAGGTATTCGGGCAGGAAATGCGCCCGGACAGCTACGATTTGAAGCGGCAGATTGGGATTGTCATGCAGAATGTCGCCGTATTCGACACACTGACCGTATATGAGAACATCGACTACTTCTGCGGCCTTTATATCCGGGATAAGGCGCGGCGAAAGCAGTGCGTGGAGGACGCCATCTCGTTTGCCGGGCTGGAGCAGTTCCGAAAATTTTATCCCAAAAAGCTTTCCGGCGGCCTGCTGCGTCGTTTGAATATTGCCTGCGGCATTGCCCATAAGCCCCGTCTGATCATCTTAGACGAGCCTACGGTTGCGGTAGATCCGCAGAGCCGCAACAAAATTTTAGAAGGCATTCTGGATTTGAACCGCCAAGGGGCAACCATTATTTATACCTCTCATTATATGGAGGAGGTCGAGCAAATCTGCACCCGCATTGCAATTATGGATAAGGGAAAAAATATTGCCCTGGGGACCGCCGACGAGCTCAAGCAAATGATTAAAAAAAGCGAGAAAATCAGTATTGAAGCGGTCGTTTCCGAGACTGATATAGAGAAGATCCGGCAGCTGCCGCACGTTTATGACGTAACAAGCCACAGCCAGCAGCTTTTTATCTCCTGCTCCGGCGGACGGCATAACCTGATCCATATCCTGAATTATCTGCAGCAGCATGAAATCCCGTTTGGACGGGTGTATTCGGAGCTTCCTACCTTAAACGATGTGTTTCTGGAAATGACCGGAAAAGAGCTGCGGGACTGACGCAAAAATGAAAAGGAGAAATGCCTATGTTTTTTCATGAATTTATCTATGAAATCAAGCGTGTGCTGCGACAGAAGGAGGAGCTGTTCTGGGTTCTTTTGTTTCCGATGATTCTGGGGACAATGTTCCACTTTGCCTTTGACAACCTAAACAATACAACCGAAAATTTCCACACCATTCCGGCTGCCGTCTGTTATGAAGAGGGGGCAAACCAACAAGCCTTCAGACAGGTGCTGCATACGCTTTGTGAGGAGTCCGACCCGCCGTTTTTACAGATCACGGAAACGGACTGGGATTCTGCTGTGCAATTACTGCAGAATCATACCGTACGCGGCATTTTCCGGGTCGGAGAGGAGGTTTCCTTAACCTGCACCCCTTCAGATGAAGCGAACACCAATCAAACGCTGGCCATGGAGCAGAGTATTTTAGAGGCATTTCTGCGCGAATATGCGGCTTCCTCCAGGGCCGTTCCTGCCATCCTTACACAGGCGCCGTCCGCTTCGGATGATGTTCTTGGCCTCGCAGCTTCTAATATTTCCTACGGCAGCAGCCTTACGCTTGGCGCCGGAAATATGGACAGCATCGTACAGTATTTTTACAATCTGATCGCCATGGCCTGCCTTTTTACCTCTTTTGCAGGCTCCTATGTCGCCATCCGAAACCAGGCAAACCTTTCGGATGTAGGCGCGCGCAAATGTGTTTCCCCCTCCGGCAAGGCTGTTTCGATTGCCGCACAGCTCCTCTCCGGCATACTGATACAGTTTGCATGCATTATGGTAAATATTCTGTATCTGGTTTATGTGCTGCGCGTAGATTTTGGAACGTCTCTGCCGCTGCTGTTTTTCACCGCTTTGGCGGGATGTATCGCGGGGGTTACATTTGGCTTTTTTATCGGAAGCATCGGACTGCTGAACGAAGCGGCAAAAATGGGGATTCTCATCTGCGTGTCCCTGCTCTGCTGTTTTTTAAGCGGCCTGATGGTCGGCAATATGCGCCTTTTGGTGGAACAGCTTTGTCCGCTGTTTAACGACATCAATCCCGCCGTCCGGATCTCTGACAGCTTTCTGACACTCAATATCTACGGCCCAAACAGCCGGTATTTCGGCAACCTGTGTTCCCTGCTGCTTACGGCGGCGCTCTTTACCGCCGCAGGCTGCCTGATGATAAGGAGGAAAACGTATGCAAGGCTTTAAGGCTTTTTTTAAAACCGCTAAAAAATCGCTTCCCATGAACCTGATTTATTTTTTTGTATTCACCGGTATTGCACTGGCGCTTTCCCATTCCTCTGCTGATACAAAAAATCCGGCTTTTTCGTCGGTTGAGCTCTCCGTTGCCGTGGTTGACCAGGATCGCTCCGATGCCTCCGCGGCGCTCAAGGAATACCTGGCCGGCATCCATCATCTGACCGATATGGAATACGACAAAAATACCCTGCTAGACCGCCTGTTTTTCCGGGACTTAAATTATATCCTGATCCTGCCTGCCGGCTTTGAGCAAAAGCTTGTGGACGGGGAAACAGAGCTGTTCGAAACAGTGCAGATCCCGGGCGTCTACAGCAGCGCCTTCGTCGATCAGCAGATTCATACGTACTTAAAAACCCTAACGCTTTACCTGGCCGGACATTTTTCCTTAAAGGACGCCCTGCGCCGTACGGCTGAAACCTTAGACTCTGCGGCCGGCCAGGTGCATATCCTTGACACCGGATCCAAACAGCCGTCCTCTATGCGGGAAATCTATTACTATTTCCAGTTTCTCCCATACGTTATTTTCAGCATGATTTTATGCGGTATGACGCCGATTTTAACCACGTTCTGGAAACCGGAGCTGGCACAGCGGATTTCCTGCTCCTCTTTCAGCCTGCTTCACAGAAACCTGCAGCTTGCCCTCGGAAGTATTTTATACTGCTTTGGCATCTGGATTCTGTTTGGCCTGACGGCGTTTCTTTTTTACGGATCGGCGCTGCTTACGCAGCAGGGAATTCTGTGTATGGCAAACAGCCTTCTGCTTTTGCCGGTCGCCATTGCCGTTTCTCTCATTATCAGCTGCTTTTGCCCGCCGGCCAATACGATTAGCATGCTCAACAATATTGTAACATTAGGCATGAGCTTCCTCTGCGGCATCTTTGTCCCGCAGCAGCAGCTGGGGGACAATGTGCTCGCCGTATCGCGCTTTCTGCCGTTTTACTGGTACATCAAAAACAACGACCTGATTTTTGAATTCTCCGGACAGCCGTTTCAGATGCGGCTTTACTGGAGCAATATGGGGATACAGGCTCTGTTTATTTGCGCACTGGCCGCTGTTGCCCTAATGGTTTCCAAATACCGGCAGAAGGCCCGGTAGATGTAAAAAGGGCTGCCGCGGGAACACACAGCAGCCCTTTTCGTCTGAGAAATTAACAGATTTCCGATCCCGGCATCATTTCCTTATCCGGCTGCATCAGGGCCAGGTTTCCGTCGGCATCCTCTGCGCACAGCAGCATTCCCTCCGAAAGCACGCCCGCCAGCTTTGCCGGCTTCAAATTCACCAGTACCATCACCCTTTTGCCGACCATCTCCTCCGGCGTATAATATTTACGGATGCCGGATACGATCTGCTTTACCTGGCTTCCGATTTTCACCTGGGAGCAGAGCAGCTTTTTGGATTTTTCCACAGCCTTACATTCGATGATTTCCCCTACCTGGAACTGCATTTTCATAAAATCGTCAAAGGTAATCTCTTCCTTCGGCTCAATGTCCATCACCGGCCCTTCCTTTTCTTCTGCCGCAGGCTCCTTTGCCCCGGACGTCTCACGCTCCTCTGCCTGTTTCAAAACCTCCTCCAAATTCAGCCTTGCAAATAAAATTTCCGGCTTGTCGGTCACCTTTGTGCCGCTCGCATAGCTTCCGAAGGAGCCAAGCGCCTCGTACGGAACCTCTGCTGTATTTAACTGCTCCAAAATCTTATCTGCCGTCTTCGGCATAAAGCTCTTTAACAGAGTAGCGCCGATGCTGATGCTCTCCGCCAGATTGTAAAGCACGGTTTCTAAGCGCGGGTGCGTTTCTTTGCTCTTTGCCAGAATCCACGGCGTCGTCTCATCAATGTATTTGTTGCAGCGCTTAAACAGATAAAATACCTCGGTAATGGCGTCCGCCACACGAAGAGCTTCCATCCGTTCGTCTACCTTTGCCACGGTTCCTGTCACAATAGCCTTTAAATCCTCGTCCACTGTCTCCGTTACGCCGCTGTTTTTAACCACGCCGCCGAAGTATTTATTGCTCATCGAAATCGTACGGTTCACCAGATTGCCAAGCGTATTCGCCAGATCGGAATTGATGCGCTCCACCATCAGCTCCCAGGTGATTACGCCGTCGTTGTCAAACGGCATTTCATGCAGCACGAAATACCGCACGGCATCCACGCCGAAAACCTCCGCCAGATCATCCGCATACAGCACATTTCCCTTAGACTTGCTCATCTTACCGTTTCCCTGCAGCAGCCACGGATGCCCAAACACCTGCTTTGGCAGCGGCAGATCCAGCGCCATCAGGAAAATCGGCCAGTAAATCGTATGGAAGCGGATAATATCTTTTCCGATCAGATGCAACTCCGCCGGCCAGTTCTTCTGAAACAGCTCGCTCGAAGCGCCCTCTGCGTCGTAGCCGATTTTCGTAATATAGTTGGTCAGTGCGTCCAGCCATACATAGACGACATGCTTCGGATCAAAATCCACCGGAATTCCCCAGCGGAAGGACGTCCTTGATACACACAAATCCTGCAGGCCCGGCAGCAGGAAATTGTTCATCATCTCATTCTTCCTCGAAACCGGCTGAATAAATTCCGGGTGCGTCTTTATATGTTCAATCAGACGGTCGGCATATTTGCTCATTTTAAAGAAATACGCCTCCTCCTTCGCCGGCTTTACCTCGCGTCCGCAGTCCGGGCACTTGCCGTCCACCAGCTGGGATTGGGTCCAGAACGATTCGCAGGGCGTACAGTAGAGTCCTTCGTATGCCCCTTTGTAGATATCACCCTTGTCGTATAATTTCTTAAAAATCTTCTGCACCTGCTTTTCGTGATCGTCATCTGTAGTACGTACAAAGCTGTCATAGGACGTATCCATCAAATCCCAGATGCGCTTTACCTCGCCCGCGATTTTGTCTACGTGCTCCTTGGGCGTAATGCCATCCGACTCTGCCTTTTCCTGAATTTTCTGCCCATGCTCGTCCGTTCCGGTCTGAAAGTATACGTCATAGCCCTGCTTGCGCCGGTAGCGCGCAATGGCGTCTGCCAGAATGATTTCATAAGTGTTGCCGATGTGCGGCTTGCCGGACGTATAGGCAATCGCGGTTGTCATATAAAACTTTCCCTTGCTGCTCATATTGCTCCTCCTTTTTTGCATACTTCTGCGACATAAAAAAATCCCGTCTCCAATCCATGAAGACGAGATCCCTCCCGTGTTACCACTTCTGTTCATCCACACCTCACAGTATGGACCTTAGCGCGTACGCGTTCATACGCTCCCGCTGTAACAGGCGGACCTGTATGGGATTATCCGAACGCCTCTGCCGCCGGTTCATCCCATCTGCTCCAAAGCCATCTTCCATGAAGCCTCCGCTATCCCCTCGCAGCCCTGCCTGTGGCAGTGGGGAATTCTCTGAAGCTTCCGCATTCATGTACTCTCTTTTTCTCTGCATTTCTCTGTTCATAAGCACACTCTAACATGTAAGAACGGACTTTGTCAATAGAGAAATGGAAACCCTCACTGTTTTCCATATACAATTCTATAATAAACGCCCGCTGTCAAATAATAAACCGCTCCATACGCCGCCGCAAATACCAGAATACTCACCAGCGTACACCCGACAAACAGCCGTACATTGATAAATCCCAAAATCGCCAGAATCCGCCGTACAATCGGAAAGGCAAACCCGATATGCACCGATGCCAGCAAAATCGGCAGGAAAAATACCTGTAAAATCTGGGTTGTAATCACCTTTTTCACTTCCCTCCGATCCATGCCCACCTTCTGCAGGATTTCAAACCGCCCTCTGTCCTCAAACCCTTCTGAAATCTGCTTGTAATAAATAATCAGAACCGTTGCCAAAAGAAACATCGTTCCGATAAACAGCCCAATAAAAAATATGCTCGCATACATCCCTTCAAAATAATCCTGTTCCCGAAACCGGTTTCCCACCGTTGTTACATGCAGTATCCCCGCACGGTTTAAACAGTCTCTGAGGGAATCGCAGAATTTTTCCACACTTGCCTCGTCCCCATCCACGTCAAACAGGTATTCATATTTGATTTCCTGGTTGCCATGGCCTTCCTGCGCTGCGGCATTGATTTGATCCGTAAACCGCTCCAGCTCCTGCCTCGACGGCACGAAAACCAGAAGGCCGCGCGTACCGGAGCCGAGTACGGCATATTCCTGCTTCATGCTCATCTGCATCACCTTATCTCCGTAAAAATCCTGCGGCATCACCCGGACACGAAGCTTTGCCCCGCAAAGCGTAATTTCCTCTCCATCCGAAACCTGCTCCATACTGTCCCAAATCCACACCTCTCCCTTGGACAGCTCCGGCATTTTTTCTATCCTATCCGAACCGATATTGTATTCCTCCTGGATAACAACATTTACCAGGACAAGCTTATCCTGATGATACTCCTTCATATCCGAAAATGTGTGATTCCCCGTTTCCTCGGCGATGGTAAACATCCGAAACCTGCTGCAGACATTCGAAATCCGAACGGCATGCCTTTTTGCATGGCCAGCTATGGCGCGTGCTACTGCTTCTTCGTCCAGCGCCGCCTCTGTTTCTGTGCCTGCTTCTTCTGCCAGCTTCTGGCGCTGCAGCTTGGTCGGGCACTGAAATTCCGTCTGCACATCCCTTGGATACATCCCGGCCACGACATCCCGCACCCCGGCATACAGGGATATCGTTGTGGAAACAATGATTAATACCGCCGTACTTAAAATACAGATATTTGCCAGTCCGGCCGCATTGCGCTTCATCCGGTACATCATGCCGGATACCGTAATAAAATGCGTCTTATGAAAATAATACCGCTTATTTTTTTTCAACAGCTTCAAAAGCGCCACGCTGCCGCTCATAAACAGAAGATGCGTACCCGCCATTACCAGAATGACCGCAAGGAAGAACAGATTAATCGCTTGCAGCGGACTTTCCGTCGTTACCGCAATCCAATAACCGGCCCCTAAGCACACGAGCGCCAGTATTGCCTGCAGCCATTTCGCCTTTGGCTCCCGCTCCCCATAATTTTCGCTTTTTAACAGATCAATGGGTTTCATCCGGTGCAGATACAGGACATTACCCGCAATATTTGCCGCAAATACCAGTCCAAACACCAGTAACGTACACCCAATGGCCCTCCCGGAAATCCCAAAGGAAACCGCGGCATTTATCTTTACCATTTTCACCAGCAGCAAAAACATCAGCCTTGAGAACAAAATGCCAAAGCCCATTCCGGCAGCAATACTAAAGACGCCCAGCATCGCCAGCTCCCAGAATAAAACCTTTGCAACATGCTTTTTCTCCATGCCCAGAATGCTGTAAAGCCCCAGCTCCTTCGAACGCTGCTTCATCAAAAAGCGGTTCGTATAGAAAATCATGCCTGCCGCAAAAATACCGCAAACCAAGACGCCTATCTTCAAAACCCACTGGATGCTCCTCATCCCGTAAAAGCCGCTGCTTTCCGACACCTGCACCCAAATCGAAAAAATCATGAAAAACAGTGCAATCATCGTTGTCGCCGATAAGGCAAACGGGTAAAAGGTGCTTTTATTTTTTCGGATATTGTTCTTTGCCAGAGAACGGTATAGTCTTTTATTCATGCCGGTCACCGCCTGACAGCAATACGGTCAACGTATCGGAAATTTTTTTGTACAGCTCTTCATTCGACAGCGACCCGCGGTACAGCTGATGGTAGATTTCTCCGTCCTTGATAAACAGCACCCGCCCTGCATGGCTTGCCGCCTGTACGCTGTGCGTTACCATCAAAATGGTCTGTCCGCCTGCGTATATGTCCGCAAAAATCCGCAGAAGATCGGATGAGGAGCGTGAATCCAGCGCTCCGGTCGGCTCATCCGCAAGAATGATGTCCGGCTCCGTAATCATTGCCCGCGCTACCGCGGCCCGCTGCTTCTGCCCGCCGGATACCTCGTAGGGGTATTTTTTGAGCAAATCCGATATGCCGAGCCGTTCTGCGATTCTGGTAAGCTTCGGCGCCATCTCCGGGTATTTTTTTCCTGCCAGAACCAGAGGGAGGAAAATATTGTCCTCCAGGGAAAAGGTGTCTAACAGGTTAAAGTCCTGAAACACGAAGCCCAGATGCTCCCTGCGGAACCTGGCCAGCTCGCTTTCCCTGATCGCGCCCGTATGCTTGCCGTTTAAACGGATTTCTCCGTCCGTGGGACGATCTACCGACGCCAGAAGATTTAAAAGCGTCGTCTTGCCGGAGCCGGATTCCCCCATAATTGCAACGTATTCTCCTTTTTCGACGGTGAAGCTGATGTCGCGCAGCGCCTCTACCTTGCTGCCGCCGAAGCGGGTTGTGTATACCTTCTTTAAATGATTGACCTCTAATAATGCCATGCTGTTCCCTCCTTCGCTGCCTTTACTATATCAAAAAAAGAAATGCGCCGCCTTAACTTTGGCTTACATTTCTTTTTTTAACCTTACAAAATTGAAAGGTTATCTGCCTGATAGTCCCGCCCCAGCAAAATCTCCACCTTTGTCCCGCTTCCCTCCCCGGATGAAACGAAAATCCCATGCCCCAGCCTCTCTAATATCTGCTTCGACAGATACAGCCCAATCCCCGTAGACCGCTCCTGTATCCTGCCGTTGCCTCCGGTAAAGCCCCTTTCAAAAATCCGCGGCAGATCCTCCGAAGCAATCCCGATTCCCGTATCCTCCATCACAAGCGCCAATTCCCGATCCGGATGCATATAAATCGAAATGCTGCCCTCCTTCGTATATTTTAACGCATTGGATAAAATCTGCTTTAACACAAACAGCAGCCACTTTTCATCGGTTGCCGCAACCGCGTCGGATTCCTCCATTTTGAGCGAAATCCGCTTTGCAATAAAGGTTCTTGCAAAATATTTCACAGCCTGCTTTACAATTGCAAACACCGGATACTCCCGCAGCACAAGATCGGACGACAGCGTATCCAGCCGCATATACTGCAACGAGGTGTCCACATACTGCTCCACCTCAAACAGCCGGTTTGCAAGCTCTCTTTTCTTTTCTGCCGCATTCTCTGCGCCTAGCCCCTGTGTCATCAGCTCTAAGGCGGTCAGCGGCGTCTTTATCTGATGCGCCCAGAGCGTAATATACTCCCTGCTGCCGTCCAGTTGTTCATGACTGTCTCTTAAGCGTTTTTTGTACGCCTTCAAAACCGTTCGCAGCAGCTGCTGATAATCTTCCTCCAGCGGTCCGGCTGCAGCCGGAAGATATTCCGCCGTTTCATCAATATGATTGCCGATTTGTTCCAGAAGCCGGTGCTTTTTCAAAAAACGGGAAAAATCCCATCCGGCAAACAGCAGGAAGCATACCAGGCAGATCGCAGCCGGATACCAGATCAGCGCGAGGCTTACATCCATCAGAAAAAAGCATACGGCAAACACCCCCACAAATACAGCGTCCAAAAAAATCCTGGATATTTTTTCCTTTACATATGTCCGAATCATACCAGATACCCAATCCCCTTTTTCGTGATGATATAGCCGTCTGCTCCGATATCCTTTAGCTTTTTTCGGATTCTGGCCACGTTTACCGTCAGCGTGTTGTCGTCTATAAAGCTTTCGCTCTCCCAAAGCTGCATCATAATCGTATCCCTTGCCACCATCTCTCCCGCATGCTCCATCAAAAGCTGCAGAATCCGCAGCTCATTTCTGGTAAGCGCGGCGGAAGCCTCTCCCCGCGATACCACGCCGTCCGACAGATTCAGCCGCACGCCGTTATGCTCCAGGATATTGACCTGGCCCTGAAAGCTGTAGCTTCTGCGCAGCATAGCATTGATTTTGGCCGTCAGTACAGGAAGCGTAAAGGGCTTTGCTATAAAATCGTCGCCGCCCATATCCATCGCCATGACAATATTCATATCGTCGTCCGCCGAGGATACAAATACGATCGGGATTTTCGTAAATTTCCGGATTTCGGCACACCAGTAGAAGCCGTTGTAATAAGGCAGCTTAACATCCATCAGAATCAAATCCGGCTGAAATTTCACGACATCCCGCAGAATTTCCCGAAAATCCGTCACACAGTGCACCTCATAGCCCCATTTTTCCAAATGTGCCTGTTCCGTCTGTGCAATTGCCTCATCGTCCTCTACAATCAGTATTTTATATCCCGCCATTTCCGTCCTCCTCTATACGGAAAAAGGAGCGGTGCATGCCGCTCCTTTTTCCAGGCATCTGCCTGATTATTTTACCGTTACGTTAATGGTTGCTTTCTTGCTGCCGCATTTTACCGTAATCTTGCATTTTCCTTTGCCCTTTGCGGTGATTACGCCCTTGCCGCTTACAGCCGCCACCTTCTTCTTATTCGTCGAATATTTTACCTTATCGGTAACTGTAACCGGATTCTTCGTCGCTTCGATTGTAAACTTCTCGCCCTTCTTTAATGTCACCTTCTTGACATTTGCCTTGATGGAGCTCAGCTTTACCTTGCCCTTCTGTACCGTCAGCGTGCAGCTTGCCGTTGCGCCGCTCTTCATGGTAACCGTCAGAACGGTTTTTCCCGTTTTCTTCGCCTTCACCTTACCGGCATTATCTACGGTTGCAACGCCAGGCTTAGAAGAGGTCCAGGATACTACGGAATCCGTATCCAGCTTGGATACCACCCGAATAGCCGTTGTGCTTTTCTTTTGCTGAAGCTTCGCATTTTTTGCATTTAAAGCAACCTGCGGGGTGGTTACGGTAACCGTTGCCGTCGCTGTTGCTGTGCCTGCCTTTGCCGTAATGGTTGCCGTTCCGGCCTTAACACCGGTTACAACGCCGTTTGCGTCTACCGTTGCTACAGACGGATCAGAGGATGTATAGGTAACGGCTGCATTGGCCGTAACCTTTGTCTCAACGACTGCGGTTGCTTCTACCGTATAAGCCGCGCTTGCAAAGGAAACCGAATCCGTATGCGCAAGCTTTAATGCAGCCTTAGCATCCTGCAGCGCTTTTGTCGCGGTCTGTACCTCATGCTGTGTCAGATTGTCGCCCATCGCCAGGACTACCTCGGCTCCAGTCAGGGCAGCAGTGACCGCCGTCCAGGTATCTGCCGTATATACGGCAGGATTCAATGCCTTCAATTCATTGTATAACGCGTTTAAGGCGGCTTTTTCTTCCTCTGTCGCCATAATCTGTGACAGCCTGCGGTAGGTATTTGCCATGTTATTGAATGCCGCGGTTACTTCACTTTTCGCAACACTCTGTTTTTCATCAATTTTTTTAATTACGGCCCCTGCTTCCTGTAATGCGCCTGCAAATGCATTCCAAGTGTCCTCCGTATAGCTTACATTTTCGATAATCTTATACTCATTGTAGCGTTCCTCCAGAGCCGTCTTGTCAACCAGCTCTAACCGGGACGCCGCGCGCTCTAAAGCCGTCTTCTTAGCCGTTGCATCTGCCTGCGTAATTTCATCCGTCGACTTTATCATGCTGTCCGCTTCCTGTAACGCATCCGCATAGGCGCTCCAGGTATCGCTGTAATATTTGTTGTCGGTATTTTGCGTACCTATGCTTGCTGCCAGCTCATTGTATTTTTCAATCAGCTCGGTCGGCTCTGATTTCTCAATCTTATTGTAATTGACGTCCCTTACCCACAACTCTGTGCCGGCTTCTGCCACAACGGCAACCGTACCTGCCGCTACAGCGGACACGTCTATATCGCATGCAATCGTCTGCGCCTGTGCGCCTTCCTCTGCCGGCGCTGCGGTTGCGCTTAATTTGCCGTCGTTAATGGTCATCTGAATCTGATAATCCTTATCCTTTTCTACTGCAGGGCCTGCATCTACCTGCGTCTTCGCCGTTCCGACTGTGTAATACCACTTGCTTCCGTCATAGCCGGCCTGTACGGAACCGGCATCCGTGTATTTAGCAGCCAGCGCAAACTTGGCGCTGTCCGTAGTCGGGCGGACAACGGCGGAAACGGTGCCGTTTGCAAAATTCTCTAATGCAGAATAGGATGCTGTCTTTCCGTCTAAAGCAACGTAGTCTGTACCACCCACTACATCGCCGCTTTCAAAAATCTGACCTTCACGGGCAACTACCCAATCCCAGCTGTCATTCATGACGTCTTCATTATTCAGTAACATATTCCTTAAATGAATATCGGTAACCGTTCCTTCATAAGTACCGGCTTTAAATCCAAAACGGATCGGCATAGGGATCGGCTCGTCATTTTCATCCCTGCCCGCTGTCGCCGCATATTCTTCAAGCGCTGTCAGAACATCGCTGTATCCACTGTCAGACACATCCGCTACCGCTTCTGTTCCGTCCGCTGCAACTAATGTAATAGACAACTGGCCGGCACTTTGATATGTAACAGAAACCTTCGTATTCTGCCTGTCTGCCAATGAGAGCGTAGAAAATTCACTAATAGCGGGATAACCGCTTTTATCGTCACATTTAAATTCCAGCATCCATTTCCCTTCTGATAAGTTTCCGTCATAATTCAAATATGCCCAGTGCGTCGGATCTACATATTTAACCATAATACCAAAACGCATACTACTTGCCGTCCCATTCGGGTATACATCTGCGTTTATCGTAAACGGCTCGTCTTTAAATGTCATATCCTTGTCATAATCTAAAATAATAGCTGGCGCTGTCGCTGCTGAGTAATCATTATTAACATTATTATTTGTCGTCGCCGAGGACTGTAAATGCCAATAAAATTCTCCGCCTACATTCTTTTGTTCCATAGATTCCGACCAGGTTTCACGCGTTTCAATTCCCTGCTCCGGCGTTTCTGTCACAATTGTCGCCGCATCCACCATTACAGCTCCCGGCAAAACCGTTGTCACCGCAACTGCTGCGGAAAGCAGCGTCGCTAAAATTCTTTTTCTCGCCTTCATTATAAGCCTCCTTTAATTCTGATACAGCCTGTCATCCTGCATTTGGCTGATAATTATACACTGCCTGTTCATTGTACAATCATCTTTTCCAAAAGTCAAATGCCGTTCCGGATGCTTAATCTCCAATTTTTTCCTCATCCTCCTTAGCATCTGTCGGTTCAAACTCGAACTCAATAGCTGCATCCTTCTCCTCCTCGGGCTCCTCTTCCACCACCACAGACAGCTTCGTCCCGCATACGCTGCAGTACTCCGCCGTATCAGAGGTCTCGGCGCCGCATCCCGGACATTTCCGCGCGCCCTTTAGCTCCAGAATCTGCATCTCCATCTCTTCAATTGCCTCTAACGCCTCGTCAATCAGATCGAACCGCTCCTGCTCTGGGGTCTCTTCTCCCCGGTGTCTCTCATAGTACGCCTTTCCGATTTCCATATACTGTGCCTTTACGAAATCCTCCTTCGCGCGGATATTCAGCTTCAGCTTCGCAATTCCCGACATATCCTTTGCCTTCTGTGATACGTCCTTACCCATGTTAAACAATGTGTCTCCCATCTTCTCAATAAATGCCATTGTACCGTCTCCTTTTTGTAAAATAATATATAAAATTATATCACATTTCTAAAACAGATCAATTTAAAAATGATAATCTTCATCATAAGTTTATATTTTTGAAATCATTCTTAAAAATATCGGACAGGTCGTCTGATTTTAATCCTTTCAGATTCATCGAATAATAACTCCCATTTTCGTATTTATTTTTAAGCGAATTTACAAAAGTTGTTTTTCTGTCATCTGAAATATCGAATTTCATTCCAAACGGAGACAGTAAATATCCTCCTTTTAGGCGCAAAAAAGACGCATGGTTTACAATTTACTGTTCCATGCGCCTTTACGCTGTTATTTTGATATTAAATTGCTCCTCTTATTTATGCTAACTGCATAACCTCGGCTTCGATTTCTTTTAATTCATCTAAAGATAATGCCAGAATATAATCTGCAATTTCTTCCCCCTCCGTTTCGTTCTTACATTTCACGGAGTGAGGAAGTTATTTTTCCAAAAGCGACGCCCAGAGCAGAACTCCCTTTTTCACAATTCTTCAGGTATATCTGCTGTTACAGACATCGGATCATAAAAAGCTGCTGCACGAATTCATTGGCCAAACCGATTGGCTGCGGCAAAAAGCATAATGCTTTATTGTGCAGCGGTTTCTATATTGATTATTATGGCCTAATATCTATAACGGCAGATGTACCGGAACGGTTGTGTCATTCAGGCATCTGCGGGAAGCGGACTTAAGCGTTGTCATCGAATCAATCATTTTTAAAAGGAAGGAGATTCACATGGTTGCCTGGTAAACATGTACGGCGGTCAGACACTTTTGGGCATCTTTCTTTGAAGGTTTCTAATTTTACAAAAAGTAGTTGTTATGACACACTTTGTGCAAATCCGAAAATGACTGTTTTTGCTTAAATTTCTATGATATCAGAGGAAAGTTCCGAATCTTCGCTTTTTTCTAATAAGTGCGACAAAAAAATGAAGACTAAAAGCGGAACAAAAAGTATAAAATACAATATTGAATATTGAATTATAAATAAGGGAATGATATAATAGGAGCATAAACAGAAATATGAATTATATAGAGGCATGGAGGTTGTTATGGGCGGACGTTTTGTCAGGATAGAAAATATAACTATAGAAAATTTTAAAAATGTAAAGTACGGAACTCTCGATCTTGCAAATAGAAAAAAAAATTATTGTGCTAGTATTGTGGGGTTATATGGACAAAACGGTTCAGGGAAAACAGCGTTAGTTGATACATTACAAGTGCTCAAATTTGCATTATGTGGAAAGGCTATTCCGGAAAAATATGCGGATTATATTCATGTTGATGAGGATCATGCTACTTTAAAATTTCAATTTAAAATGCAAAGGAATGAAGTCAGTTACGACATTTGGTATCAATTTTCATTAAAGAAAATGATAGATGATACACATTCTAATGACGTAGACGTAAATGCTGATCTGAAATATAAAACACAAATATATGATGAAGTATTAAGCTTCGCATACACTTCAAAGGATGAAAAAATTCGTAAGGGGGCACTTGTTGATACAAGAACTTCAGAAGTGTTTGTGCCAAAGTCGAAATTTAATGAACTTTTAGGGGAAGCAACAAGTGATATTACAGAATTGCTTGTAACAAAACGTCTTGTTCAGACACAGGGAAGAACATTCGTTTTTTCACGAGAAATGTTAAATGCCTTTAGAAAAAACTGTAAGAATGAAAAATATATGACATTCATTGAAGGATTATATACATTTGGAAACAGAGAACTTTTTGTTATTGATACGGAAAAATCGGGATTGATTAGCATGAACGCTTTGCCGTTGGCATTTAAGTATAAAGAAAAAAATTCGGAAACTGTTGGAAATTTAATGCTGCCCCTGAATGTACCAGCTCCAATTCCGGAGGATGCAATGGAACTGGTGAAAAAAATTATTTCTAATATGAACATTGTTTTAGAAGAAATCATTCCGGGTCTAACAATTAATATTGTTGATTTGGGACCAATGGTTTCGAAGGATGGTAAGGTTGGAAGACTTATTCAATTGATGTCTTTAAAAAATAACAAAGCAATTCCTTTTCAATATGAGTCAGAAGGAATCAAAAAAATTGTTTCAATTTTGCAGTTGTTAATTGTAGTATATAACAATCCATCTATTACAGTTGCTATTGACGAAATGGATGCCGGAATTTTTGAATATTTATTAGGCGAACTTCTCAATATTATATCCGAAAAAGGAAAAGGGCAGTTGATTTTTACATCTCATAATCTTAGACCGCTGGAAACGATTGATAAGGGATTTATTGCTTTTACAACAACAAATCCGAATAATCGTTACATTCGTATGACAAATGTGAAAGGAAACAATAATCTCCGGGATTTCTATTATCGAGATATTGTTTTAGGTGAACAGAATGAGCCGGTGTATAATCCGACCAATAATTATGAGATAGCCTTAGCGTTCAGAGAGGCGGGTGAAGCATTTGGCTCGTAAGAAAATTGTACTTTTCATTGTAGAAGGTCCTTCAGATGATACTGCTCTGGGTGTTATGCTAAATCAAGTATATGATAAAGATTCGGTGTATGTTCATATCATGCACGGTGATATTACTACCGGAACAGGAGTAACTTCACAAAATATTATTTCCAAAATAGGAAATGAGGTGCGTGGTTTTGCAAAATCGCATCATTATACAGCAAAAGACTTTAAACAAATCATTCATATTGTTGATACAGATGGTGCGTATATTCCTGAGGACCAAATATTGGAAGAACAGGATTGTAATGAGATTTTGTATGAATCTGATGGAATTCACACATTGAATCAACAGGCAATTATCAGTCGTAATCAGCAGAAACAGGGAAATTTGTATCGTCTCACGAGCACTGGACAAATCTGGAAGATTCCTTATAAAGTGTATTATATGTCCTGTAATTTAGATCATGTATTACATAATAAGAGAAATAGCACAGATGAGAATAAGGAAGATGATGCATATGCGTTTGCTATAAGATATAGAAAAAATCTGGAAGGATTTATCAAGTTTATCTGTGAATCGGATTTTTCTGTTGAGGGCGAATATAAAGAAACATGGGCATATATTGAGGATGGTATGAATTCAATAGAGAGGCATACAAATCTTGGGATTTGCATTGCGGAAGAATTACAAAACAGACCTAATCAAGCATGCAATGCTCAAACCGATTAGGCTTTCGGCGAAGTGTTACGATAAGCACTTCGCCTTTTTGATTCCGAAAACGGCAATGAAATGATGGAAATAGAAAAGTTACAGGCTTATTCCATTTATCATCGAGGATGACAAAAAAATATATTATTACCAGGGCCTTTCCGAATGGGAAAGGGAAAAAGGCTATCTGACAGACACCTGTCCGGATGGAGCACTAGTCCCTCTATTTACTCTTCCCCAACCGGTACTTCTCCTCAAACGCCTCCAGCTGAAGCCCAAAATTTCCTCCGTTTTTCTCCCTCAGATGATTCACATAATTATGTGCCTCCAGCTCCACATCCTGCTCCTGCATCAAATACAGCGCAATATTCGAGCAATGATCCGCCACCCTTTCATAATTCGTCGCAATATCCGACAGGATCAGCCCCAGCTCAATCGTACACTTCCCCTTTCTCAGCCGCTTCACATGCCGCTTCTTCACATTCTTATTCAGCCCGTCAATGACCTCCTCCAGCGGCTCTACCGTAAACGCCAGCTTCTCATTTCCCGACACAAACGCATCCAGCGCACGCCCCAGAATATCCGTCACTGCCTCTGTATAAATTTCCATCTCCTCCGTCGCCTTTTTCGAAAAATGCAGCTTCCGCTTCCGCATCTCCTGCGCAGACTCCACAACATTCACCGCATGATCCGAAATACGCTCAATATCCGTAATGCAATGCAGCAGCGTAGACACATTCTGGCTGTCCTGATAGGCCAGATTCTGGCTGCTCAGCTTCGCTAAATATACGCTGATTTTATCCTCGTAAACATCAATCCGGTTCTCCAGCGCAATGACCCCCTCCGCCGTTTCTTCTGAACCATCGGAAAAAAGCGCCTCCACCGCCTTCAGAAAACACTCCTTCGAAAGCTCTGCCATCTGATTTGCAAGGCTTCGGCACTGTTCAATCGCAAAGCCCGGCGTCTGTAAAAAGCGATCGTCCAAAAGCTTAAAGACCTCGTCCTCTGCCGGCGTCTTTTCCTCCTCCGAAAGCGGAATTGTAAGATAAGCCAGCTTTTCCAGGCCCCGGATAAACGGCAGCAGCAAAATGGTTGTTCCGATATTAAATACGCTGTGAATAAACGCAATACCGGCCGCACCTACCGTCTGGTTTGAAAACCGAAAATCAATAAACAGATCCAGCCCAAAATAAAGCACGATAAATACCGCCGCTCCAATCAGATTAAAATACAAATGTACAAAGGCCGTCCGCTTTGCACTCTTATTCGCCCCAATCGCAGAAAGCATTGCCGTCACACAGGTGCCGATATTCTGGCCCATAATAATTGGAATACAGGTGCTGTACGTAAACGCCCCGGTAGCAGACAGAGCCTGCAAAATACCCACGGAAGCAGAGGAGGACTGAATAATTGCCGTCAGCACCGCGCCCGTTACCACGCCAAGCAGCGGGTTTTTAAACACGGTCAGCAGACTGGTAAACTCCGGCACATCCGCCAGAGGCTTCACCGCACCGCTCATCGTTTCCATGCCAAACATCAAAACGGCAAAACCCAGAAGGATTTCTCCGATATCCCTTTTCTTACTGTTTTTCCCGGACATATACAAAATAATTCCAATCAGTGCCAGCACCGGCGAAAACGATGACGGCTTTAACAGCCGGATCCATACGCTGTCGCTCTGCACGCCTGTCAGACTCAAAATCCACGAGGTTACCGTCGTTCCGACATTTGCCCCCATAATAATCCCGATTGCCTGGGACAGCTTCATAATACCGGAATTTACAAAGCCTACTACCATCACCGTCGTTGCAGACGACGACTGAATCACCGCCGTAACGCCGGCACCAAGCAGTACGGCAAACAGGGAATTCGACGTCAGCCGCTCCAAAAGCAGCTCCAGCCTGCCGCCCGAAACCTTTTCCAAACCGGCACCCATTACGCTCATTCCATACAAAAATAATGCAAGACCACCTACCAACGTCAAAACGCCAAAAATGTCCATCCTTCATCTCCTGTATTTTCATTCTTTTTGTTTTCATTATAACCGAACCCGGTATAAGTATCCAGAAAATCATTCCAGTTCATCAAAAAATAACATTTCTTTAACAGCGGAAAAAATTGAATACATATTTTTAAAATTTTTGCATATATATGATAATGGGGCCAAATTTTCAAGAAGAAAACAATAAGGAAGGAATCCATGTACGAAGATGTTTTAAAACAGAAGCTGTCCGATCCGGAATTTCTGCTGAAAAAATACTGGATTGTGCAGCATATAGAATTTAAATTACAAATGATCGAGCTGGAGCTGTCTGCAAAGCATAATCGGACCATGATACAAAAGGTCGAGCACCGGATCAAAAATGCAGAAAGCATAGCCCGAAAATTAGTCAAAAAAGGTTTTAAAATTACCTTTGAAAACGCAGACAAAATGCTAAACGACATCATCGGCATCCGTGTCGTATGCCTCTACCGCGACGACATTTACCGCATCGCAGACCTCTTAAAGCAGCAAAAGGACTTTACGTTAATCAAAGAAAAGGACTATATTACCAATCCCAAAAAAAGCGGCTACCAAAGCCTGCACCTGATATTTGATATTCCTCTTGTTTATAAGGAAGCAGAAGAGCTGCAGCGCGTGGAAATTCAGCTGCGCACCGTAGCAATGGATTTCTGGGCCGGCGTTGACAACCAGATTTGCTACAAAAAAAATCCGGCCAAAATGAAAACGGCCGAGCTTGCCCTGAAAAATTATTCCACGGAAATCAGCAAAATGGACAAACAAATGCTGGAGCTGCGCCGGAACGCAGAACAATAGCCTGCATACCGCACAGCCCCAGCCATACATAGCATCTTACCACTTACTGATAAATCACCTTACAGAATTTCTTTTTCCCGCGCCTCAGCACAAAATCCTCTGCATTTATCTCCTCCGGCGTATAGGATTTGCGGGTATCGGAAACCTTTTCCCCGTTTACCGTCACACCGCCCTGCTCCACATTCCGGCGCGCTTGCGCCCTGGAGGCCGCCAGAGAGGAGCTGACTAACAGTCCCAGAATATCAATGCTGCCGTCCCGCAAATCTGCCTCCGTAATCACCGCCGTCGGCATATCCGCCGCATTTCCCCCGGCAAACAGCGCCTTCGCGCTTTCCTCGGCCTTCCTTGCCTCCTCTTCCCCATGAATCAGACTGGTCAGCTCGTACGCTAAAATCTCCTTCGCCCGGTTCAACTGGCTGCCCTCCCAGGATTCCATCGCTTCGATTTCCTCCAGCGGCAGGAAAGTCAGCATCTTAATGCACTTTAGCACATCCGCGTCCGCCACGTTTCTCCAATACTGATAAAACTCATAGGGCGAGGTCTTTTTCGCGTCCAGCCACACGGCGCCCGACTGCGTCTTGCCCATTTTCTTACCCTCGGAATTTAACAGAAGGTTAATCGTCATTGCATAAGCGTCCTTCCCCAGCTTCCGGCGGATAAGCTCTGTGCCGCCGAGCATATTGCTCCATTGATCGTCGCCGCCGAACTGCATATTGCAGCCGTATTTCTGATACAACACATAAAAATCATAGCTCTGCATAATCATATAGTTGAATTCCAGGAAGCTTAAGCCCTTTTCCATCCGCTGCTTATAGCACTCCGCCGTCAGCATCCGGTTCACTGAAAAATGCGCGCCGACCTCCCGCAGGACATCTATATAATTCAAATCCATCAGCCAGTCCGCATTGTTCACCATAAGCGCCTTGTCGTCCGAAAAATCAATAAATTTACTCATCTGCTCCTTAAAGCAGTCACAGTTGTGCTGAATCGTTTCCGGCGTCATCATCTGACGCATATCGGTACGCCCAGACGGGTCCCCAATCATGGCCGTCCCGCCGCCAATCAAAGCAATCGGCTTATTGCCCGCCATCTGCAGCCGCTTCATTAAGCAAAGCGCCATAAAATGCCCGACATGCAGACTGTCTGCAGTGGGATCGAAGCCGATGTAAAACACGGCCTTCCCGTTGTTCACCAGCTCCTTGATTTCTTCTTCATCCGTTACCTGGGCAATTAAGCCTCTGGCAACCAGTTCATCGTATAATGTCATATGCGTTCTCCTTTTTCCTTGCTTAAACTGCTCCTATCTTACCATGGTTTTGGGCAAAATACAATTGTGGATTCAAACTGACTTCCTACGCTTTATCCAATACGTTACCGTACCGTGTACAAGGTTTGTATTGGTGGTGCGGCTGACACCTTACCAAGTGGGATTTCCACCCTGTGAAAAGTAACACAGGGAGTCGGGATGTACCATGATAACTGAATAAAGGCTTTACACCTTCACTATGCGTCTGCTATAATCAGAGTACCATATAAACGGCTCAACCGTCTCGCAAGGACAGTCATAGACGTATTTAATGATATTCTGGAAAAGCCCGCGCTTGATAAGGAGGGGTATTGCGATGATAAATACAGTTGCGGTTATAGAAGAAGGGATTGGAGCTGTGTCTTTGGGATTTGCGGCGGCTGGTTTTCAAGTAACAGATGTTTTCATCAAGGACAAAAAAGCTGTGGATATTTTGTGTAATAATATCGAAACCAGAATACATGAAAGCAGCCTGATGGAGCTGTCACCAAAAGAGATTGCGGATGTAGATATAATTGCAATAGTCTTGTTATGCATTTGTATTGAAATTCTAAAATATACTCTGGGGGATTATCTGACATTGTGGTATGAACAGGAAAATACGGCTAATGGAATGTATAGATTTGATTTGTGTTGTAAAATCAAGGATGGAACAAATCAGGATTTTTTCAATACAATTCAGCAATATTTCAATACAAAATATATTGTTTTTGAATTTAAAAATTGCAGTGAAAAAATTACACAAAAAGAAATATATACAACAGAAAAATATTTATATGAAAAAGCATTACGCAGAGTTGCGATTATTATTTCAAGGAAAGGGGCAGATGAGAATGCTCTCGACGCTGTACGAGGAAGCCTTCGAGAAACTGGGAAATTGATTCTATGTTTGTCAGATAAAGATATTTTAGAGTTGATAGATATTAAACAACGGAACAAGCAGCCTACAGGAGCATTTTTAGAAGCAATGTTAGATGAATTGCTGATTCATTTGGAAAAATAATTCCAGGCTTTACCAGGCGTCACAGGCTCCGGCAAGACCTTCACGATGGCGGATTTCATCCAGCAGCTCATCAAACCCACTTTGGTAATAGCGCGCAATCATTCGTCGAGAGGCGGCGGTAACTAAGAATGTAGGACAACAGAGCAAATCACAGGTCTGACTGATTTTCTTACTGTCAGGCTTGGAAATATTGCGAAAGGATAAAAGAACATGCAGAAAAAACGCCTGATTATGACAATGTGTTTAAAACCATGAAGAGTAAACACAAGAGATTATTCATACCTGTAATCAATGACATTTTTGATAAAGAATACCCGTTGGATGCAAAAGTAAAAATTTTACCGTCAGAAGGGTACTTGACTGAAAGCGAGACGGCAGACGGAAGCAAAGAGATTGAGGGGCAGATTTCAGATTTTTTGATTAAAATTGGAAGTGAAGTTTACTTATTAGAGTGCCAGAGTTATGATGATGGCTCTATGGCGATCCGGATTGCGGAATATGCTTTCATTGTTGCCAGACAGTTCGCAACGTGGGATATCGGGCATGCGACCATTCCCATGCCGAGGTTTTCCGTAATCTATGTTAAGCGGACGGAAAAAACACCGAAAAACACAACGATTACTTTCAGGTTTCCGGACGGGCAGAAAGTAAATTATGAATCAGAAAACGTAATCATTGAGGAATTTACGAAGGAATACATTGTGGAAAAAAGGCTGTTCCCTTATATTCCGTTTTATATTGCAAGGTATGAGAAAGAACTTGCATCTGAGGGGAATATAGAAAATGCGATAAGCGATTTGGAATATTTCAGGGATGAAATGATCCGCTTATATCAGACAGGGGAACTGTCTGATGAAGAACTGTTAGACTTAATGGGATTTGTAAACACCATTATTACGCATATCACAAATGGGAATAAAAATGAAGAAAGGTTGGTGAATGTTATGGGAGGAACCGTAATTGAGACTGAATCAGAGAG
>CANDKL010000010.1 GCA_947385255.1 uncultured Roseburia sp.
CTTTCCCAGATTCCCAAAAGGGTTTCTATGTAAACGGAGGGTCACAGTCCCTCCGAAGAGGTCTAACCGCCTACCATCTTGGTAGTACCTGCCAAAATACTACCATAATCCGACAATGATTTCAACACCCTTTCTCCACATCAGAAAATCTCAATTTGCTTTCCTTTCCCTCAAAAAACTCCACAGTATGAATTTTAAGAAATTGAAGCGCATGCTGAGCATCGTCCTGTCTGCAACGATGATCCTGTCCAGCAACATGACAGGCCTTGCGGCTGAATCTTGGACGCATAAAGCCGATTTGAAAGCAGCAGATGCAGATGCTGCCGTCAACCCACGGAGCAGCCAGGGCCTTACGCTGCAGGGCTATACGCTTGACGGGGTGCAGACGGATACTGTGCCGGGCGCAGCTGACGCACAGACGGACATTATGCCAGGCACAACCGACACGCAGACGCCGACCGCACCATCGGTTGCCAAGATTGGCAACCAGCCCTACAGCAGCCTTGCAGACGCCATCAAAGCAGCCGGGCAGCTGGCGGAAGGACAAAAAAACATTACATTAACTAACAATGCCGAGTTGGAAGGGACTTATAACCTGACAGGTATTTCTATCAACACAGACGGCCATACAATCAAGATTCCGGAAAAAAAGAGTCTGGAGTTGACCGGGGGTACCGTTTCAAATGGTAAAACAATGAGGGCAAATGAACAAGAAGCCAAAGAAAACCATACAGTCCTCTCCGTACCGGCAGGTACAACGCTGATCATCAACAGCGGCGAATACTCCACCAAGTCAGTTCATCTGTTTGAAATAGAAGGTACGGCAGAAATTAAGGGCGGTACATTCACGAGCAGCCTGGATCCGGAAACCGACAAGGATGGGTTTATAGCATCTGATTACCGGGGCTATGGCTTTATCATGGTAAGCGGGGACGGTGCGCTGAATATGAGTGCAGGCACAATTGACGTTGAAAAATCCGGCAGTAAAGGTGAATTCGGTGCATATGCTATCTATGCCAAGAACGGCAACGTCACCATGGGGCAGCAGGAGCAGGAAGGGCAGGCTGTACAGCAGCCAGTGCTGAAAAGTTATTTCGCTGCCATCGGCATGAACGGGAAATACGGCCCGAATACAGTCACAATCTACGGCGGAACTTATACAAGCTGCTCTGCTTTCGACGATACAGAAACGACCAACTCCGTACTGTATCTCTCCGCTGCTTCTAATGTAGCTATCCACGGCGGAAGCTTTGAACAGAAGGGGACAGAGGCCGAGGGCACAACCACGGCCAACAGCACCTGCCATGTAATCGGCCTTCCATATGATACAGATATCAGCCTGACAATCACAGGCGGCACCTTTAAAAGCAAAGGTAATGCAATCGTTGGGACTGGTGCAACAAAGGGAATTGTCAATATCACAGGCGGCACGTTCTCGGATAAGCTAGAGGGCCTGCTGTTTGGGGAATTTGGGGCAGAAGCGGGCGCAGATGGCAGCTTCACAGTCCAGGTGCAGGATCAGGAATCCGTAGCTTCGGTAAATGGTGAAAGCTTCAAGGATCTGGCAGCCGCTTTCCGTAAAGCGGCAGGGAGCGGCACATCTGAAGCTCCGGCTAAGGTCGTACTGAAAGCCGATGCTGTCCTCGGCGGCACAGCCACCTATAACCTGACAAATGCTGAAATCGACACACAGGGGTATATGATTACTGCTGCAGCCGGTGCAAGAATCACCCTGCAGGGCGGTAAATTCACAAACCCGAAGCCGATAGATGCAAATACAGCAGAAAATACAGACGCGAAAAAGCTGAAACACACCATATTGTGCGTAGAAAAAGACGCGAAGCTGACGATAGAAGGCGGCCAGTATACGACAAAGGGCGCTATGCTGCTTTGTGTATACGGTGAAGCAGCCATCCGCAGCTTAAACGGCGTTGCCCCGGTATTTACATGCAATTGGGAAGCAGCTACATGGGATGAGAAATACAATGACGCTGTGATGTTCAATATAAACGGAAACAGCGCAGTACTGAATATGGAAACCGGTACACTGACAGCTGATATCGTAAATTCTGCAAAAACAGAAGGCGTGTACGGCATCGCAGCATATAACGGTGCATCTGTCACACTGGGCAAAAAAGATACAGACGGAGGACCGGTCATCACCAGCGGGACAGCGGCGTTCAGCTCAAACTACCACTACCCGGCGGGCTCCCTGGAAATTTATGGGGGTACCTACACAAGCAAATTAGCCGATGTAGCAAATAAAAAGTTAAATGCTGTAATCTATATCCCATCTGCAACCAACGTATTGATCCAGGGTGGAACATTTACGGCAGCTAACAGCCAAAACGCTTATGTGGTTTCATTCCCGCATAACCTGGAGGGTCTTGAGGGCAGGAACATCGTGATAAAAGGCGGCGAGTTTAACCATCCAGATGCTGAAGGAAACATCTTCTATGCGGATCCGGCTTATGGGAAAAAAGGCATCGTCCAGGGCGGTTCTTTTAACAGGAATCCAGGAAACGATTATATCAATGCTCAATATAAATCAGTGGAGCCGACAACGGAAGGCGGTCGCTATACTGTCGCAGCAGATAACGCTCATAAACATCAAATTGTCTTCGTAAAGGAAGCGCAGGCAGACTGCCAGAAAGACGGCGTAGTTGCGCATTATATGTGCAGTAGTTGCTATCAAAATTTTGGCGATAAGGCAGGCACGGCGGTATTAACAGACGCAGACCTGAAGATCAACAGGTTTCCCCACGACGGCGTATATGTGCCTGAAGTCACTGGGAACACCTGTGGGAAAAACAATAAAGCATATTTCTATTGTAAAATCTGCAAAAATAAGTATCTGTCGATGGAAGCCTTAATTAACAATGAAACGCCTGTAGCGGATTCTGAAATATTTACGAATGCTGATGGCCAGCATTCCTATGAGGATACAGCTGATAAGAAGGCTTATGTATTCAACTGGGAAGAAGCTACCGGCGGCGAGACGGAATTTACACATGAGCAGTTTCAGGTTATTAAGGATAAGCTTCTTGAGAAAGATGGAGAGGCGTCAAAATATGTAACTGTAAAACGCCAGTGCGTAAACTGTGGTGAAGTAGACGCGGACTATCAGGGAATAGTTACAGTAACTTTAACAGGAACTGTTCCGAAGCTTGACTGTACAAAAGAGCAGAAAATAACGTTTGCCGCATCCGCTCCCAAAAAAGCCGATGCGCAGGACAATGCAGAAGAAACTGTAACGGACGAGCTTACAATAACAGTCACAGCAGGCGAACACACACCTGAATATCACGCAGTCATAAAGGATGCAACGGATGACACGAACCAGAATGAATATGTTATCGGCACGACCAAGTATCAGATCGTATCCGGGTGCAAATACTGTGATATGGCAGATGGCGCAGGTGTTGATGCTACAGTAACCCCAGAGGTACAGCCCGATTGCTCAAAGGATCGGGAGAATGTTACAATTCAAATCCAGGCCAGTGTTGGGACGCCGGCGCAGACAGTAACGGTAGAGAAAACAGTAACCGTAAAGCAGTCGGATCATGATTTTTCCAGCGGCGCTTATAAAAAGCAGGTAAATGCGACATGTAGTACTCCTGGCACAAAGGCGCATTACGAGTGCAAGATCTGTAAGCAGAAGTTCCTGACCCCCGAAGGTGAAAACAGCAGTCAGCCAGCTCCGGTAGATCCATCTACCCTTACCATTCCGCAGACAGAGCACAGCTTTGGCCTCCCGGTATGCAGCTGGGAAACGCAGGGCGTAACGGCAAAGGCAGTGTTTACATGCATGGGATGCCAGGGAAAGGTCGTCCTGAGCGGGCTGAAAGCAGGTGAGGTCAAATTTAATGGCGGCACCGGAAAAAAATCGTGTACCGCACTTTCCGATTTGGAATATGAGGTAGAAGTTCCTTTCAATAAAGCATATGTAAACAGCGAGAACCCGACGGTAACGGATGGGGAAACCATATATTCGTATGTGAAACCGGAAACGGGCGCACAGGAGATCCCCTACAAAGGCTCGATCAAGTCAAGGGGCATCAAAGGCCACCGGTTTACGGCAGCAGCAAAATGGAATACGAACTCTTCAGAGGCATCCGTCTACAGCGAAGACGGCAGCACAGGAAAAACCTATGCCGACATTGATGCAGGCGTTACAGCCACCCTCACATGCGAGGACTGCGGCGGAAAGGTAATTGTTAACAGCAAAGGAAACCGTCCCACCGTGGATAACAGCAGCTTAAAGACTGGTTATGCTTCAGGTGTCGGGATCGCAGCAGGTACCGCTTTGCCGGTAGAGAACACAAATGCGGACGGATATATCGCAAACCGTTGTACGACAGACGGCCATACCACGTACGATGTAACGGTAACCTGCCGGACAGACGACGGCAAGGGGGAGCGTACCTATACCTATACTTCCGAAAAGGATGAGGCTACAAAAGAGCTGCGTTTGGAAACGGATACCCGTGCAAAAGGCCATAACTGGTATGTGGCATGCGACAAGGATATCGACTGGGAAGATCCGGATGCCAATAACTATGACGGCGCAGGCGATGCGATTGTTACATTAAGGTGCGGAGACGATCCAAGGCACGACACGAAACTGATCGGTGCAGAAGCAGGCGTAACAGTGCTGACCGGCGAACTGACGGAAGCTGAGAAAAAACAGTTTAACGTACAGGAGCTTTCCTGTACAACAGACGGCGTAAAGGCATGGAAAATCCAGATAGCGCCGCCGTATCTCAGGGGAAGCAATGAAAGCGATCCTGCCAGCAAGCTCATAACAGAATTTGGCGTTCCTGCAGATGCTACAAGAACTGACACAGGAGTTGCAGAAGATGCAGAAATCACCAGCGGTCCGCTGTTTTTGACCAAGGTGCAGGAAGCAAAGGGGCATAATTATCCGGAAGAACCGGTATGGGACTGGAGCGGTTACCTGATCACGAATGAAGACGGTACCATAAGTGTAAACCAGACCGGCAGCGTATACTGCGATTATATATGCCAGAACGCAACATGCAGCAATGAGCATTTCAGCAAAGACGACGATGACGTAGCTACAAAAGACAATTATACAGCTGTAAGCGGCGGGAAATGGCACAAGCGCTACATCGTAAGCGGCGCGAATGTTTCCGCAGATGGCACCGCTACCTGTACCAAGCCGGGTAAAGTGACTTATACGGCCAGAGTAAACAATACCCTGGTTGACACAAGGGAAGCAGAAGTCCAGGCGCAGGGCCATAAATGGGCAGCTGCCCAAATCACCTGGGGAGAGTGGAATATTTCCGAAACAGAGACAACAGACGTAACCATAGGGGAAGGCGATGCGGCAGTCATCTTCAAAGCTCCGAAGGCCAGCATCCAGGCAACGCTTGTATGCCAAGCCTGCAAGAACGATGAAGACAGGCAGTCGGGAACCAAAGAAATTACAGGAACAATTGGTAATGCGGGACCCTATAACGATATTTACGTTAAGGTAGAAGCAGCCCAGGGGACTGTGGCGCCGGGCTGTACAAACCCAGGCAAGATTATTTATAAGGCAACGATCTGCAGCAAGGAAGGGACTCCGCTGGGCGATGCGGCTGCACTTACTACGAGCAGCCCAGAACAGACGCTCACGGCATTGGGTCATGACTATGATACGGATAAGGCCGAATGCGTATGGCTGGATGCAGACGGCAGGATAGCCGTAACCGAGCATACCGACAGCACAAAAGCAGATGATCGGTATTCCTATTCCGTAAAAATGCGGATCCCCTGCAAGAGGGAAGGCGCGGATAGTACGCATACGACAGAGGTCGATGCATCGGTAACGATTACGCCGAAAGCCACGGCGGAAGGTACAGAGTATGACGGCTGTAAGACAGGGATCACCTATACGGCAGTATATAAAGATGAAGCCAAGAAGATAGACATAACGAAAACCCATGAATATACCGGTACGCATAAGATGACACGTATTGTAGGGACAGAAGGAACCGCCACATGCGGGGAGATATCGTATCCGGATCATTTCCACTGCACCCTGTGCGGGAGGAATTACAACGATCCGTCCGGAAATACGCCGGTCGAGGTCAGCTATGAGAAACTGAAGCATTCCTATCGGAGGCTTCCAAGGTACGAATGGATCAACGAAGCCGAGCAGAAGGCACGGGCCGTTTACACCTGCATGAACTGCGGTGAAGAGCAGCAGGCAGTAGCATTCTTCAGGGACGGGGATACGCCATATCCAGAGCAGGAGGCGGAATGCGTGCTGACGAAACGTCCGGAGGGCTCGAAGGGGATCTATTATTATACGGTTTATTCAAGGCTTGGAGAGGCGGACGAGGTCAGCGGCTCGCTGAAACATGAGGTGGAATCTGTAGACCATAAGCTGGGCGTAGACGGCAAGTGCAAATACTGCGGGAATTCTTTTATCCCGGTAACCTTCCAGGGATGGCAGCAAAGCACGGTATCCACAGCATTTTACATTTGTTCTGAGGATAAGGTTCTTTATGACGACGGCAGCCCAGACGGCGTGGAAGTCGTTGCTGTAAAGGATGCTGACGGCAATATTACCTCTGTTACCGGTATCGACGTGCCGAAGGCGCCGACGAAGTCCGGATACACCTTTAAAGGCTGGAAGCTGTCTGCGGAGGGCAATACGATGAACGCCGTGCAGATTGCAGTCGAGATTTACAAAAAGCTGACAGCTGCGGATGCAGCCGCCGTTACGATTCTGCCGGATTACCAGGCAGTACAGGAAACGGCAACCGTGAAGGTATACAATGTCGTTGGAGGAACCGCAGGCGCTGCGCCGGCACAAACGCATAAGAATGTGATCACAGGCCAGTCCTTTACCCTGACTGCGGCGGATAGGGTTGGCGAGGCGGAGTTCTCCCATTGGTCCTCCGATGCAGACGGCAGCACTATATTAAGCAGTGAAAAGGAATATAAGATGTATATCCCCAATGCGGGAGAAAAAATCATCTACGCAGTTTATGGCGAGACAGAAGCAGAAGTAAAGCCCGCGATTACGGATATCTATGCGGTACAGTCCGACAAGGGCTACCAGGTGGCCTTTGCAAGTGTATTTACGCTGCCGGAGGATTGCACTCTGGTTGACAGCGGATTCCTGTACGGCACGAAGCAGACTGCATTTGAAAACATGGGTAATGAGGCTCTTGAGGATACATTCGTACTTAAGGGCGAAGGCAGAACCGACTCTGTCAAGGAGCTGTCCATGCTCGGCACGACAGGCAACATCATCAATGTCAGCCTTGGGACAACAACGAAGCACCTGGGCGCAACCGTATGGGCAAGGGCTTATGTAAGCTATAACGACGGCACTGGCAGCATAACCACCGTTTACAGCGATATGGCCACCGGTGTGTATAATAACCTGGTATCGCAGACATCCGCTCAGTAAGCCGGTGCAAGCCAGATTTGGAAAGGAGGCAGGCAATCCCATGAAAAAATATGAAACGCCGATCCAGGAAATCATTGATTTCCTTGGGGAGGACATTATCACTACATCAATGGGGGAAATTGATACACCCGATCCGGGCGAAGACGATTTCTAACTGCTGCCTGGCAGCCACGCCGCGCGGTCAATTTGTCCCGGAGGACAAAGCCACAGAGGGCGGACGCGCGGCATCCAGGCCTCAAAGCGCCCCATACAGCATTTCATTGCTGTATGGGGCGCTTTTCTTGGTGTGCCTGGCGGCTGCATCGGCACTTGCACTCCGCCCCCTCTTATGCTAAGATAAACCATAACAATCATCCGAATTCCAAAGCCCATATATCCGGATGCAGTTCAATATCGTGAGGTACCGCCCATGGAAAAGAAGATACGTCTTGCCGACATTTACATCAAAATATACAACAAGCAGCCCCTCCTAATGGAAGACCTGGCCTTCCTGGCCAAATATGACAGAGAATGCTTTGAAAAAACCTGCCATAACTTAATCTACAACATGCCGGAAGCCAAAGACCTCATGCAGCCCGCCCCGGATCAGGAAAATCAAAATCTGCCGGAGGCTTCCCCAGGCAACGGACAGCTCCCCTCCCCTCACGATCCATCCCTGGCAGCAGCGCCTCCTTCACCGGAAGCAGCAGAAGAGCAGCCGCCTCCGATCAACACCCTTCTGGACAACCTAAAGAAAATGGAATGGCAGGAAATGCCTGTTTCCAACCTGGACGCCCATAAGGTGAAAAACCTGCTGGGCAGCTTGTATATGGAGCTTATGTTCCCGCACAATGACAGGTACCGCCACTTTAGCCTGGAAGACGGCGAGCACAGATCTATTTTCAACAAAAAGGTATAGAGGAAGGTGCAATGAACATACTTTTAACGGCCATTAATGCCAAATACATCCATTCCAATCTTGCCGTACACAGCCTGCGTTCCTTTACGCCTGAAAAATACCAAAGCTCAGTGGAGATTGCAGAATACACCATCAACCATCGGAGCGAATGGATTTTACAGGAGCTGTATAAAAAGAATCCGGATGTGCTCTGCTTTTCCTGCTACATCTGGAATTTTGATTATGTGAGGGAGATTGCGGCGGAGTATCATAAGCTGCGGCCGGAGGTGCCGATTTGGGTGGGCGGGCCGGAGGTTTCCTATGAGGTGGAGCAGCTGTTTGCGGAGAATCCGGCATTTTTCGGCGTTATCATAGGAGAGGGAGAGGCTGCCTTTGCCAGGCTGGCGGAATACTATCACAGTAGGAGCATACGTCCGGAGGGCCTTCTGGAACGCCAAAGCACACGTCCGGAGGGCCTCCCAGAATTCCAAAGCACACGTCCGGAGGGCCTCTTAGCAACCCAAAGCGCACGGCCGGAGGGTCTCTTAGAAATTCCCGGCATCGCATACCGCGGGGGCAAGGCCGGAGAGGTTGTGCAGACAGCGTCCCAGGAAGCGCTTGATTTTAGCAGCGTGCCGTTCCGCTACGGAGACAAAGAAATGGAAGGCTTTGCGAACCGGATTATTTATTACGAAACCAGCCGGGGATGCCCGTTTTCCTGCAGCTACTGTCTGTCCTCAGTGGATAAGCGGCTGCGGTTCCGGGATCTGGATTTGGTGAAGCAGGAGCTTTTGTTTTTTATCAGGCAAGAGGTTTTGCAGGTGAAGCTTGTGGATCGGACGTTTAACTGCAATCATGCGCATGCCATGGAAATCTGGCGGTTTATCAAAGAGCAGGACAGAGGGATTACGAATTTTCATTTTGAAATAGCGGCGGATCTTCTGACGGAGGAAGAGCTTTCCCTTTTGGGGACGCTTCGGCCTGGGCTGGTGCAGCTGGAAATCGGCGTGCAGTCCACGAATCCGCGGACAATAGCAGAGATTCACCGTGTCATGCAGCTGGATCAGGTGGCTCGTGCGGTGAAGCGGCTGCAGGAAGCGGGAAATATCCATCTTCATCTGGATCTGATTGCAGGCCTGCCGTATGAAGGGTATGAGCGGTTTGGGGAGTCCTTTCGGGAGGTGTACAGCTGGAAGCCCAATCAGCTGCAGCTTGGGTTTTTAAAGGTGCTTAAAGGTTCCCTAATGTACAAAAACCGGGCGGAATACGGATTGGTTTACAGAGATCATCCGCCCTATGAGGTGATGCGGACGAATTGGATTTCCTACGGCGAAATTCTTAGGGTGAAGCTGGTAGAAGAGATGCTGGAGGTCTATTATAACAGCGGGCAGTTTGAGGTGACAATGAAGCTTTTGGATGTGGTGTACGAGGATTCGTTTGGGTTTTTCCTGGCGCTGGGGCAGTTTTATGAGAGGAGGGGCTGCCTTGGGATGAGCCATTCGCGTATCCGCAGGTCGGAGCTTTTGCTGGAATTTGCCGCAGAGGACGGCAGGATTGCAAAGGAGCTGCTTGAGGAGTCGCTGCTGTACGATCTGTATTACCGGGAAAATATGAAAAGCCGTCCCCGTTGGGCGAGGGACCCCGCAGAATTTGCAAAGGTCACAAGGGCGTACTGCAAAAAGGGCGCGCATTCTCATGTTGAGCCCTTTTTTTATCAGTTTCCAAAGAAGGAGGAGCGGACGCTTACGAAGCTGCCGAAGCGGCTTAGCCGGCCGGTGTATGTACTGTTTGAATACGATAAGCGTGATGCGTTGGATCATCAGGCGAGGACGACGGAATTAGAGATTACGGGAGAGGAACGGGAACGATGAAGAAACGGACGAAAGAGATCTTAAAGCGGCTGGACGAAGCATATGGGACGGAATACGTTTGCTATTTAAACCACAAAACGCCCTGGCAGCTGTTGATTGCGGTGATTTTGAGCGCACAGTGCACGGATGCAAGAGTCAATATCGTAACAAAGGATCTGTTTGTGAAATACGATACGCTTGAGAAATTTGCCAGCGCCGACTTGGAGGAGCTGGAGCAGGATATCCATTCTATCGGATTTTACCACAACAAGGCCAAAAATATTATTTCCTGTGCAAAGACGCTTTTGGAGCGGCACGGAGGAGAGGTGCCGCGTACATTAGAGGAGCTGACGGCACTGGCCGGCGTGGGGCGCAAGACGGCCAATGTCATCCGCGGGAATGTGTATCACGATCCGAGTATTGTGGTGGATACGCATGTGAAGCGGATTTCAAAGCGCTTAGGCTTTACGGAGCAGGACGATCCGCAGAAGGTCGAGGAGGATTTGATGAAGGCGCTGCCAAAGGATCACTGGATTCTTTATAATATACAGATTATTACGTTTGGGCGTTCGATCTGCGCGGCGAGAAGCCCTAAATGCGGCGAGTGCTTTTTAAGCGATTTGTGCAAGGCCGGGGACAAGCGGCAGGAGTAAGAGGGAATCGGAATCTATGAAAAAACAATATGACAGGGACAAAGCGGGAACGCTGGTTTTGCTTTTGTTCGGCGTGTGTGCGGCGGCGTATCTGCTGCTTTTGTTTGCGGTGAATCAGAGGGTTGCAGCGGTGGATGTGTCGGACTGCGAGACGGATGCGGCAGAGCGGATGGAGTATAAAATTGAAAAGATCGAATGCCGGTACGGCTATGTGGAGGTGCGCGGGTATGCCTACGAGCCGGGAGTCAGCGTCGATACGGCGGATACGCAGCTTTTGGCATACGATCCGACGACCGGCATATATTACGGGCTTCCCACCGAGAATGTAAAAAAGGAAAAGCTGACCGAAAACGCCAGCGACGGCTTTAATTATGACTATGCGCAGTTTCAGTCGGCAGCGCGCAAAAGCAGTTTGCCGGGAGGCTGCCGGATTTGCATCTGGTACCGGGGAAACGGGGCCAATCGGCTGATTTCTACGGAGGAGGTTTTATTTTATTAGTCACATACCAACGAAATCCTGCGCAGGATGGCAAAATTTTTGGTTCCGGTTCGTCCGGGTTAGGAGAGGGAAATGAAGAAGCTACAGGCTTTGGGCAAATATATGACGCGAAAAGAATTTCTGCCGCTGTGGGCGTTTGCGGCCATACAGCTGGTATACCATATCTTTATGAGAGAGCCGCAGGATTCGGACGCCATGTGGTTTTTCTGCAGGCAGTTAGACGCTTATACGTTAAAGGATTATCTGACGGCCCGCTATGAGGTCTGGTCGTCGCGGCTGTTGATCGAGGCGGTTTTGGTCTATGTATCCAGAAGCATTTTCTGGTGGAAAATTCTGGACTGGGCCTTCTGGGTATTTTTGGCCTGGGCGTTTGTAGGGCTGTTTCCGGAGGAAAAGCGTCAGACGGCGTCCTGTATGGTCGTCGGCTTTTTGCTGCTGTACCCAATTTGGGATCTGCGGACGGCAGGCTGGATTGCAACCAGTGTGAACTACACTTGGCCGCTGGCGTTTGGCATATGCTCCCTGCACGGGACGGTGCGCGCGTTTTACGGGAAGAGGACGCCGGCATATTTATGGATATTCTACAGTCTGGCAGCGCTTTTTGGGGCCAATATGGAGCAGATGTGCGCCGTGCTTCTGGCGGTAAATTTCTGTGCGGCGGTACGCTTTGTTCTGGAAAAAAAGCCGCTTCTGCTGTACTGGGGGACGATTTTGGGGCTTGTGATTTCTGCGGCGGAGATTTTGTTTATCATGACCTGCCCGGGCAATGCGGCGCGCAAGAACCAGGAGATCATCAACTGGATGCCGAATTTTAAATCGTATCATGTTCTGGACAAGGTGAGTATGGGATTTGTGGACACCATGCACCATATGGTGACGTCGGGAAGCCTTTTGTACCTGTGCTATCTGGTACTTTTGGCCGTGCTGGTGTTTCAGAAGACAGAGAAGTTAAAATTTCGGTTTGCAGCGCTGTTTCCGTTGTTTGTCAGCATGAGCCTGTCCTGGTTTCCGGATGCTCTAAAGGCGGATTTTGCAACATTTTACAAGCTGATGAAGAAAAGCGCATTTATCTGCGGCAATAATTATCAGGAAATGGCAAACTATATTCCGACCCTGGTGTATCTTTGCGTGGCGGGCTGCATGCTGCTGTCGCTTGCGGCCGTATGCGAGAGCTGGTTTGAGCTTTTGGCGCAGGCGCTGCTTTTGGCGCTGGGGCTTGCCACGAGGGTGGTCATGGGCTTTACGCCGACGATTTACGTATCGCAGGAAAGGACGTTTTTGTATCTGTATATGGTCCTGGGAATCAGCGCAGTCTATTTGGTGCAGAACAACCGTACGCTGCTGCAGCAGAAAAAACAAACCTGCCAGGCGTTAAAGCTGGCAGGCGTGCTTCTCGTGGCGGCCGGCGTCATTTTGGATCTGGCCGAGATCGGTTCTAGGATATAAAGGGCTTCTGGATAAATCGGAACCATTTGCTGTTTTGCATAATTTTGTTTAAACGCGTACAGATATCCGCAAACAGGTAAATCATCAAAAAAGACGCCGTCAGGTAGGCAAACTCCTGCCCGACGGATAGCTCGCTTCCGCCGGAAAGTCCGATCACCTGGCTCATTACGACATGCTGCAGCAGGAAAATCGCATAGGAAATACTGCCGGTATAGGTGAAAAACGGCTTGATCCAATCGAATTTCATAAGGAAGCCGCCGATGTGGTAAAACAGCAGAAACAGCCCGACTGCAATGGCCTGTGCGCACAAAAACGGATCGATCGGCACCTTGATGAAAAGAAAAATCAGTGCAATGCCGCCGAACAGGGCGGCAATCCATTTACTGCTCAGCCATTTGCGGTATTCCATAAACAGCATTCCGAGCCAGAAGGCAAACAGGCATACGATGAGATTCCGCTCCCGTTGGATCTGGAAGAAGGGGATCGGCCAGTGGAACGCCAGAGTACCCATCCCAAGAAGCAGGGTCACAAGGCACTGCGACCAGACGCGCTTCATGCACCAGGCAAGGAGCGGGTACAGAAGGTAAAGCCCTACCAGGGCGCCCAAAAACCATTCGCCGATAAAATAATAGTTCTGCGGATAGCGGTAGGAGAGATAGCCGTCCATGCCGGTCAGTGTCAGCAGCATGGATTTTGGGCTGCCGTTGTAGAACAGGTTTCCGGCAGCGACGGCCTTTTGGTAGTACAGGAAAAACCATATCATATAAAACATGGGAAACAATCCCTTGAACCGGCTGAAGTAATAGCGCTTTAAGGAAGAAAACGGAATACGGGAATAATTATAGTAGAGAGATGCGCCGGAAAGCATAAAGAAAATATTTACGCTGGTATTTTCTCCCCATACGCCGTTGGCATGTGTGTGAAACAACGGAAAATGGGCGTACTGAGGCGTCGTATTGCAGATGCATGCAAAATGGTAAATGACGATAATCCATGCGGTAGCGCTGCGCATGAAATCGAAGGCATTGATTCGTTCTTTTTTCATAATGTCACGGCTCCTTTGCTTTGAATCTTTATCCTGTAAGCTATTGTAGCATATCTTTTGAAAAATGCACACCCATTCATCCATTTTTTCACATTTGGAACAGGATATTGCTTTTTCGAAAAAGTTATGCTACATTAAAAGCGTTGTCAAATTCAGTAAAATAGTGAAAGAGGAAAAAGCATTGGAAGAAATCAGATTCACTGTAAAGCTGGCGGATGTGCCGATTGGCGTTTCTGTCCTGTATGATACAACCAAGCGGTTTTGCCGGGAGTATCTGACCGGGGAGGAGCCGTCCTTTTCGGTTGCCGTGACGCCTGCCGATATTTTGTCTGAACGGCAGAAGGCCGATCCGGCGTACCATTTTTCGGATGCATATCTGGAGACGCTTGCGCTGTATCGTAAAATTGCGGCAGGACTTTTGGATTATCAGACGCTGCTGTTTCACGGATCCGTAGTTGCGGTAGACGGACAGGCGTATCTGTTCACCGCGAAGAGCGGGACGGGCAAGAGCACGCATACCAGACTGTGGCGGGAGCTGTTTGGCAGCCGCGCGGTGATGGTCAATGACGATAAGCCGCTTTTGCGGATAGAGGACGAAAGGGCCGTTGCCTGCGGGACCCCCTGGAACGGCAAGCACCGTTTGAGCACAAACATTGCGGTTCCGTTAAAGGCAATCTGTATTTTGGAGCGGAGCGTGGAGAATCACATAGAGCCGGTGACGGCGCGAAAGGCTTGGCCGATGCTATTGCAGCAGAGCAGCCGCCCGTCAGATCCGGGGAAGCTGGCACAGACAATGTGCTTAATCGACAGGCTTTCAGCAAATGTAAAGCTGTACCGCTTAGGCTGCAATATGGAGCAGTCTGCAGCGATAACGGCATACGAAGGAATGCAGTAAATTTGGAGGACATGGATATGAAATTGAAAAAAGAATTTATTACACATGACAGCGACGGAGAACAGATTCTGGTATCCTCGGATACGAAGGCGTTTTCCGGGATGGTGCGCAGCAATCAGACAGCGGCGTTTATTGTAAACCGGCTGAAGGAGGAGACGACTCTGGACGGAATCGTGGACGCAATGGCAAAGGAATATGACGCGCCCCGCGACGTGATGAAACGGGACGTCGCCAGGGTGGTGGAACAGCTGAGATCCATCGGGGCAATTGCAGATTGAGCCATGGAACCGGAAAAGTGAGGAAAAATGATATGGGCAGCAATCAGGCTTTGGGCGGCAGCTCAGAACAGACGGGATACGACATCATTTACCTGGCCTCCTGCGCACTGCACGGCATGGAGCCGGACGCGGCGCGGGCCAGGCAGATGGATCTTGGAAGGCTTTATCGGATGTGCCGGTTCCACAGCGTCACATCTATGATCTGCATGGCGTTAGAGGGAACGGATGCATTTGATTCTGCCGATCCTGAGGTGGTTAAAAAATGGAAGGACGCCAAAGCAAAGGCGATCCGTAAAAATATGCTTCTGGACGCAGAGCGCGAGCAGATTCTTTCTGAGATGGAGCAGGCCGGCATCTGGTATATGCCGTTAAAGGGCAGCATCCTGCAGGCGCTGTATCCGAAATACGGCATGCGTCAGATGGCGGATAACGACATCCTCTATGACCCGGCGGGGCAGAAGAAGCTGGTGCGGATCATGCGGGAGCGCGGTTATGACGTGGAGGTCTGCGGCAAATCCAATCACGACGTATTTATGAAGCCGCCGATTTACAATTTTGAAATGCACACGCTGCTGTTCGGTAAGTTCAGCGGCGGAGAATGGTACGATTACTATAAAAATGTAAAGGAAAGGCTTTTGCCGGATGAAGGGCGGTCTTACGGCTTTCATTTTACAGATGAGGATTTTTATCTGTATGTGACGGCACATACCTGTAAGCATTACAGCCACAGCGGCGTGGGGCTCCGCTCCTTAATGGATGCCTATGTGTATACGGATAAGAAGGGCGGCTCCTTAGACTGGGATTACATTGCGCGGGAAGCGGGGGCAATGGGAATTGCAGAGTTTGAGAAAAAGAGCAGAGAGCTTGCCGTAAAGCTTTTTTCGGCGCCTGTGTGGCCGGGGGAGCTTGCGTTTACAGCAAAGGAAAGGGAGATGCTTTCTTATTTTATCGGATCGGGCACCTATGGGACGACGAAGAATTACGTAGAGAACCGAATGCGCGAGGTGCAGCCGGATAACGATGCGCCCTCCTGGAAGCGCAAGCTGCGCTTTATCTGGCGCAGGCTGTTCCCGACGATGGAATGGTATGAAAACTACGAGCCGTTTTTTGCCAGACATAAGGCGCTGATTCCGTTTTTTCTGATCTATCGGTTTTTCCGCCGGATTTTCAGCAAAAAGGGCATTCAGTCAGAGCTTCGTGCGATGCAGGAGTTCGGTAAAAAGAAAGAAAGAAATAAAAAATGAGGCTGCAAACGCAGCCTCATTCGTTGTTTTCCAGGGCTTTTTTCTCGGGGGAATCCTCATTTTGTTTTTTGACCTTCTTTTTAGGGATGTCCGCGGCAGGAACCTCGGGAACCTGCGGCGCCGTGTGCAGCGGGCAGGTGTTGCTGGCGGACTGCGACATCAGGTACGGGCCGTCGGCAGAGCCGGGCGATCCGCCGGAGATGTAGATGCCGCCCACACGTTCCGGACAAAAGTCGGTTGCCAGCATGCCGGATTCTGCACAGACGGTTACGCTGACATGGCGGTTGCAGTATTCGGTCGGTACGCTGCCTTCTGCGAAGTATTCCGTTTCGACCATGCTTCCGCGCGGATCCGAATCGCAGTGGCCGGCCACCACCAGCCGCCCGGATTTTTTACAGACGGTTGCGGTGGTAATATTGTCCGGCATCGTAAAATCCTTATATTCCAGATTTTCGTGGATACGGGACATGACGGCCCGCCAGATAGCCTTGGGATACGAGGTCGTGCCGGAGGCCTGCGGCGTATTGTCGTCGTAGCCGCCCCAGACGACGCAGGTATAATAAGGCGTAAATCCGGCGAACAGAGCGTCGCGGTTTTTCGTCGTGGTTCCCGTTTTGCCGGCGATTGCCATATCGCCGAAGTTTACGGAGGTTCCGGTTCCCTTCGTCACAACGTCCTCCATCGCGTTGGTCAGAAGCCAGGCGGTGGAATCCTTTAGGACGCCGTGGGTCTGCGGCGTATTGTCAATCAGGACATTGCCGTCGTGATCGAGGATTTTGGTATAAAACCGGGGCTTGACATAGGTGCCGCTGTTGGCAATGGCGGCATAGGCGGCCGTCAGCTCTAAGTTGGTTACGCCCTTTGTGATGCCGCCAAGCGCGAGCGCCTGGTTGTTGTCGTCGTCCACCAGTGTGGTAAAGCCGAAATCCTGCAGATAGCTAAAGCCCAGGCTGGTGCCGATTTCGGTCAGAGTTTTCACAGTGACGATATTGATCGAATGCGTGATGGCCTCCCGCAAAGTCGTAAAGCCGCGGAAGGAATTGTCATAGTTGCGCAGCGAGGTGCCGTTCTCATAGGAATACGGCGCGTCGTCCTGTACGGAGGCCAGTGTCAGCCCGCCGCTGTCAAGCGCCGGCGCATAGGCGGCAAGAACCTTAAAGGTAGAGCCCGGCTGCCTCGCGGTATCCGTCGCGCGGTTTAATACCTTGCTGGCTTTCTTATCCCCTCTCCCGCCGACAATCGCGGCAACCTCTCCGGTTTCCTGATGGATGACCGTCAGGGCGGCCTCCGGCTGCAGCGTGAAGGTGACGGTTTCTCCGGCCTCTACGATTTTATCGCCGGGCTCCATGACCTCCGCCTTGTACTGGTCAATCGCGGCCTGCGCCTCCTCAATCGAAGAAAAATTGATATCATAGTCGCTGTTGGCCGACTGGTAATAGGAGAGCATAGTCTGCTCGCTGTAGTTGGCAAAGGTGCCGTCCTCCTTTTCAACCGTCAGGCGGTAAGAAAAGGAATACTGCGGGGCGGACGGGTAGTTGTCCGGATTGTTCAGCTCCTCGTCGCAGATTGCCTGGATGGCGGGATCCTGCGTGGAATAAATCGTAAGTCCGCCGTTATAAAGCGCCTTGTATGCCTGCGTTTCCGTATAGCCTTTGAAATCAATAAAGTCCTGAATAATCTGATCGGTCAGCTCGTCCACAAAATAAGAGGTAATGGATTCCTCTTCGACAGCCGTATTTACGACCTGAATACGGTTGTAAACATCGTCTGCCATAGCCTCATCGAATTCCGTTTGTGAGATAAATTCATCCTTAAGCATGTTCCGGAGGACCTTTTCACGCCGTTCCGCGTTTTTTTCAGGATTGCTGATAGGATTTAGGCGAGAAGGGTTCTGCGTAATCGCAGCAATGACCGCGCATTCAGACAGCGTCAGATCCGATACGTTTTTGTTAAAATAACGCCGGGATGCCGACTGTACGCCCAATGTATTCTGTCCCAGATTGATAGTGTTAAGATAGTTTTCCAGAATCCATTCCTTTGATACCTTTTTTTCCAGCTGCATGGCGAGGTACTGCTCCTGGAGCTTGCGCTTGAACTTGTCTGCCAGGGAGGATTCACTGGTCCAGCTGGTAAAGACGTTATTTTTTAAAAGCTGCTGTGTGATGGTGCTGGCGCCCTCAGAGAAATGCCCGCTGGTCAGGCCGATAAAGCCGGCGCGCAGAATGCCCTTTAAGTCAATCCCGTTGTGCTCATAGAAGCGCTCGTCCTCAATGGCGACAAAGGCGTGCTGCAGATGGACGGGGATTTCCTCAAAGGTCGCATAGACGCGGTTTGATCCGGTTGCGACCAGCTTGGCAATCTGGTTGCCGTCCTTGTCCAGTACGGTGGATAAAAAACCGGTCGGCGTCGCGTCGTCCAGATTAATCTCCGGGGCAGAATCGACCACGCCCTTCACAATACCGAAGCCCGCGCATCCGCCGACGACAAGAATCGCGAGAAAGCATACGAGCAGAGTTTTCATAAAAATCACACTGAATTTTTTGCAAATCATAGTACCCTTGGAGGTAAGCTCCTTTTCACGCTTACGCGTACTGCTTCTGCCATAATTCATAATAGGCCTCCTTTTAACGGATCTATTATAGCAAAAAATTCCATATAATAAAAGTACCCTTTTTTGTGACTTTTTGCGGTTTGATGTCTGTAAGTGTAACAGTTTAGCCTACGGCTTCGCTGTTACAGAATCCGGCCTATTAAAGTTTGCCTTACGGCAAAGAGGCCAGATTCCTGACTGTTCTGCTTTACTGGCTGCTAACTGCGCAGCGAGTGCTCAGTTGCAGGCTGAACTGTTACCTGTAAGTTACGTAACCAAAAATCGTGCGTTTACCGTGCCAAGGCACTGGAAAATGATTGAAGCAATCGGTTAGTTATGATATGATTATCAAGAAATCAATCGTGTTGCAGGGTGGGCTGGCCTTCCATTTTAGCAGAATGGGGGTGATGCCTATGAAAAAAAGGAAACACAAAAAGGGCAGGAAAATCAAAATTTCTTTGATGGAACTGCTTACTTTTGGAATATTCCTTCTGGCGTTGCTTACATTCGTCTTTACTTTTTGTAAGTAGCCATACATAGAAAAACCACCCATGTATACTTGGCGGTAGCAGGGTGGAATTTCTACTTTACTATTCGGTCAACCTACTTTGTGGGCGGTTGATTTCTTTTTCGTACCTACAATATAGCATATCTGGCAGTAAGAGTCAAATGTTTTTCAGTCTGCACAGCTTTGAAAAGTAACAACGAACAACTAACCGCATGCCGGCCATGTTGTGATGCCCATATACATTGGAGTTGCTTCGGCTGAAAGAACGTGTTAGAATGAAAAAAATGATAAGGAAGGGCAGGTATTCATATGAAAGCAGTATACGAAGGCGGCGAGGGCGAAATCACAGAAAAGAAGTCCCGGTTTATAGCAACCGTGCGTCCGGTCAGTTCCGAGGAGGCGGCGGCAGCCTTCATTGCAGAAATGCGCAAAAAATACTGGGATGCAAGGCACAATTGCTATGCATTTGTCATTGGGGACAATCAGGAGCTGTCCCGCTGCTCAGATGACGGGGAGCCGGCCCAGACGGCAGGCAGGCCGATGTTAGATGTGCTGCTGCGGGAGGGGCTTCACAATACGGCAGTCGTCGTGACCCGTTATTTTGGCGGTACACTGCTTGGAACCGGCGGACTGGTGCGGGCCTACCAGAGGTCTGTGCAGGAAGGGCTTGCCAATAGCGTGATTATGGAGAAAAGGCCGGGCAAAAAGCTTACCATACAGACGGATTACACGGGACTTGGCAAAATCCAGTATGTACTGGCGAAGCAGGAAATTACGGCAATGGCAACCGATTATACGGATAACGTTCAGCTTCATGTTATGGTCCCTGCGGACAGGGAGCAGGCGCTTTTGGCGGAGCTTACAGAAGCAACCGGCGGCTCGGCCCGTTATACATGGGGAAAAGAAGTAGAATTTGCAGTAATCGGAAAAGAAATAAAAATTTTTGAAAAAAGGTGTTGACATTTGGGAAACGGGTGTGTATAATGGCTATTGTTGGTTGACGACAGCATAAAGTAATGGCCCATCGCCAAGCGGTAAGGCAACGGACTCTGACTCCGTCATTCCAAGGTTCGAATCCTTGTGGGCCAGTTTGGAGAGCACCCTATGATGGGGTGCTTTTTTATTACTTTGGAAAGAGGGGAATCCTATGTATTGCTTTGACAGCGTAGTCAGGTACAGCGAGCTGGACGCAGACGGGCAGATGTCCCTGCCGTCTCTTTTAAACCGGATGCAGGACTGTTGTACGTTTCATTCCGAGGAGATTGGCATAGGAGTTCGTTTTTTACAGCAGGAGCACAGGGCATGGGTGCTTTCCTTCTGGCAGGTGGTCGTGGTGCGCCGTCCAAAGATGGGAGAGCGGCTTTTGACCTATACCTGGCCGTATGCCTTTAAGGGCTTTTTGGGAAACCGGAATTTTAAAATCGAAGACGGAGCGGGCGGGGTCGTAGCTTATGCCAATTCCATCTGGACTTTTCTGAATACCGAAACCAAAATGCCGGTGCGCATACCGGAGTAGATACAGAAGCGCTATGTATTCGATCCGCCCTATGAGATGGCATGCGCCGGCCGCAAAATTCCGCGTGAGGAAGAGATGGAGGCGCGGGAGCCTATTCGGGTGGGGCGTTCTCACATAGACACGAACCATCATGTCAACAATGTGAAATACATCGCGGCGGCACAGGAATACCTTCCGGAGCATTTTAACGTACGGGAATTTCGGGCGGAATATAAAAAAGCAGCCGTTTTGTCCGATCTCCTCTGTCCGAAGGTAAAGAAAACGGAGAAACGGGTTCTGGTTTCTCTGGAAAACGAAGCGTCAGAGCCTTATGCAGTCATAGAATTCAGGGAGGATTAGCATGTTCAGATTAGGGGAAAAGCAAAAGCTGGTAATTACAAAGGAAACCGGGTTCGGCGTCTACCTCTCAGAGAGGGAGGGAGATGAAAAAAGGGTGCTGCTGCCCGCAAAGCAGGTGCCGGAGGGAGCAGGGACAGGAGATGAGATGGAGGTCTTTTTGTACCGGGATTCCAAGGACAGGCCGATTGCCACAACAAAAGAGCCGCGCCTTACCTTAGGCGGTCTTGCGGCTTTGAAGGTGCTCGAAACAGGTGATATCGGCGCATTTTTGGACTGGGGCTTAGAGAAGGATTTGTTTCTGCCCTACAAGGAGATGACCCGGAAGCTGGAGCCGGGCGATGAAATTTTAGTGACGCTGTATCTGGACAAGAGCAGCAGGCTCTGTGCGAGCATGAGGGGGCTTTACGATCTTTTGTCGAAGGACTCTCCGTACCAGAGGGAGGAGGAGGTATCCGCGAGGATCTACGAATTCAGTGGGAATTTCGGCACCTTCGCGGCAGTGGACGACCGGTATTCGGCAATGATACCGCTGTTCGAGGACTGCAGCCATTTGAAAATCGGCGACGTCATAAAAGCACGGGTAGCCGGAGTGAAGCCGGACGGCAAGCTGGATCTGACGATACGTAAGCAGGCATACCTGCAGATAGACGATGACGCCGAAGCCGTGCTAAAGGCGCTGGATTCGTATGCGGGCGTACTGCCGTTTAATGATAAAGCATCCCCGGAGGTGATCAAACGGGAGCTTAAGATGAGCAAAAACGCATTCAAACGCGCGGTAGGCCGTTTGTATAAGGAACGGAAGATTGAAATTACGGAGAAGAGTATCCGCAAACTATAAAAAGGAGAGAAGGCAATGTATGATGTAATCATTATCGGGGGCGGGCCGGCCGGGTTGTCTGCAGCCGTATACGCGGCGCGGGCGTGCCTGGACGCGCTGCTGATTGAACAGCAGCCGATGGGCGGCGGGCAGATTTTAAATACCGCGGAGGTAGACAATTATCTGGGGTTTTTTGGCATGGGCGGATTTGAACTGGGCCAGAAATTTACGGAACATGCAGAGCATTTTGGGATAAAGCCGGTTACGGAAGAGGTTCTTCGCATAGACTGTACGGGCGCGGTCAAAAAAGTAGTTACCGCGAAACAGGAATATGAAGCCAAAGCGATTATCTACGCCGCCGGCGCCGGGCACAAAAAGCTGGGCATACCGGGCGAAGAAGCGTTTGCGGGGAAAGGCGTTTCTTACTGCGCCACCTGTGACGGCGCGTTTTTCCGCGGGAAAACGACGGCGGTGATAGGCGGCGGGGATGTCGCGTTGGAGGACGCGCTGTTTTTGTCAAACCTGTGCGAAAAGGTATACCTGATCCACAGAAGGGATACGTTCCGGGGCGCGAAAACACTTGTGGAGCGGGTGTATGCGGCTGAGAATATCGAGCTTGTCCTTGATACGGTGACAGAAGCTGTGGAAGGGGAAGACCGTGTGCAGACGCTTGCGTGCGTTTCCAAAATGGACGGGGAGAAGAAAAGCCTTGCGGTGGACGGCGTGTTTATTGCGGTCGGCATGGAGCCGCATACCGGGCTTTTGGACGGACAGGTAAAGCTGGATGAAAACGGGTACGTGGTGGCCGGGGAGGACTGTAAGACGAGCGTAGAAGGCGTGTTTGCAGCCGGCGACGTCAGGACAAAAAAAGTAAGGCAGATTGTGACGGCTGTCAGCGACGGGGCTGTTGCGGTGGCCGGGTTGCAGGGATGAGAAAAGGGGCTGTGACAGAAAGAGTTAGGATTCTTAGGAGGAGGAAGAATGCCTCAGAGCTTAAACCGGATTCCGATATTGATATAATGATTCTGGTGGATTTGGCTGAACAGGAGATTTTAGAAAGAGGACGCATGCTTTCACAAGTGACGTTTGAATATGATTTTGAGTTCGATCTGGCAATTATGCCGATTGTCAAAAATATTGACCATTTTAATAAATGGCGCTGCTCTTATCCGTTCTACTATAACGTAAAAATAGAGGGAGTGGAATTATATGCAGCTTAACTTGGATGATACTGGCGGCGCAAGGGAGTTAGCTTTTCACAGGATGAAAACAGCAAAAGAGGATTTGGAGGCGGCACGGCTAAATTTTGAGAATAGACAGTATAGGACATCCAACAACAGAGCGTATTATGCGATATTCAGAGCTATATCAGCGTGCCTTGCATTGGAATTTAGGAATTTTTCCAAAAGAAATCAGCAGGAGAATTAGCAGAGCGCAGGGAAGTGCGCCATGCAAGCGATTATGATGATTTTTATGTTGTTTCTGTGGAGGATGCCGCAGAACAGATAAAAACGGCAGAAGAAGTGGTAGATATGGTAGAAAAGTATCTGAAGGATTTATAATGCAATACTTGGCAAAGAGATCTGGGAGTTTTTGCAGATCGGAACAGGCATTGTGTAAATTAAAATCTGCATGAGAAGTGTGGAAAGGAGGTTTGCAGACGGCACGGTGGCTTTGCGGATAAAATATGAAAACAGAAAGGATTGAGGGAATGATGAAACGTATGAAAGCATGTATGCTGCATGTATTGGCAGGACTGGCTCTGACGCTAATTTTTGTGGGGGGGGGTGTAAACCGGTAGCGGCAGGCGGCGAGGGGAATGAGGACTATCCTGTGATCCCTGACTATGATTTTGTGCATGCTTACGATTGTGAATGCAGGTCAAACGGATTGAACTACAGTGATTTTCGTACAGTATTGCCAGATACGGTACATAAATATACGCTCAGGGCGCATATCATATCCGATGACGGCATATCAGACATTGGGGAACCGGATGTGGAGATTGTGAATGTAGAGGATGCGGATCGTTATGGTTCAAATGTTCTGCGGCGAGTTCAGCTTGTTAAAGCAGAAGGCGCCTCAGCTTGGGTGAATGTAGGGAGAAGAAGCAGCGTATTTAATGGAGTTCCTGAAGGTTTTGAGTACTTTCAGATGCGTGCGGTAGTGGTCGATAAGGAAGGGGATATGGCATGTACTCAATGGGGGCAGTATTATCGTCATGAGGATTTTTTCTTAGTCCCCGACTCTGTAAATCAAAGAAGCCAGATTCTTCTTCCCGGTGAAACGAAGCAGCTGACAGTCACTGCCCTGCATTATACGCCGGAACATCCTCAGGGAGAAGAATTGGATATCTCGCAGTATGCAAAATGGAGTATTGTAGAGTATGGGGTAAACAATGAAGGGGCAGTAACTCTTTCGGAAAGCGGACTGGCAACGGCAAACAAAACAGGAGCTTTGAGATTTGAGGTGAGTTTTGATAAAGAAGGTTTGGAAAGGGATTATCCAACGTGGAGAACTCACAATATGGAAGAGCCTGATGGATGTGTATATGTCCTGCGGAATACGGATGTG